>JANRMC010000206.1:0-8083 GCA_033761915.1 Flavihumibacter sp. | reverse complement strand
TTTCTGTACTTACAGTTATATACTCAGAATTGGCATAAACAATGTAGGTGGAATTTTTCCAGAAAGTAAAGCCACACATGCAGCATCTGAGCGTCGAATAGATTGATATAAAATCTGATTTCTCTTTTCCTTTTATTTTTTTGATTACTTCGAATTTAGTTCGAGTCATCTCGATGGGGCGCAGATATTCTTTCTTTGACCCGTCATCGTTATAAATATCTGTTTTTTGTACAGAAAGTATAGTGTCAATAGTTAGGGCTTTACCTTCAAATATAATTTCGGCACCATTAATTTTTTCTTCTATTGTCAGTGGCAAGCAGGTGCAATAAGGCTTGTCAGTAGACTTAAGCAAAAAAACAGAAATTACAACTAGAAGGTGTTTCATGAATTATACTTTTGCGTTTGATTGTTTGTTATGGTAATAAATTCATTTATCGGAAAGTTTTGTTTTATAAATACCAAAGTTTACTTTTTAACTAACCCATTCATAAATCGTAAACCATCTTACCCAGTGCTTGTTTTCTTGTCTATAAATTGCAAATACCCCTTCTCCGCACAGCCCGCCACAACTATTGTCGTAATAGAAAGCACATAGTTTATTATCTCTGAAAAAGATCGGAATCGTAAAGCTATTAAAACTACTGCCATAAGTATTTCGGAAATAGTTCCAGCCACGGTTTATGTCTTTAAAAATAGCCGTTACAGTGTCCTGAGAAATTGTAAATGAATGTGGAAAATTGAACTGATCCCACAAACTTATATCAGACGCTCTTTCTAATTTGTTTATAATATATTTTTTTTCTTTTGTCGATAAAACCAGAGAATCTATAACCTTTAAATTTCCATTAACCTTCCTCCATTTTTTTAGTGTATCAGTTTTCTCAAGAGCTTCGATGATTTCCTTTTTTTCGTATGAATCAATACCCTTGGTGTAAATAAATGGCTCGGCAGGGCTGCTTTGCACTTTATAAATTTCCATAATAAATTCTCGTGTTTGCTTGCGTAAACTTTGAGCCTTTACACAATTTGTCAGGGAAAGTATAATCAATATCAGGAATAATATTTGTTTCATTGTCAATAATCTTGGCTTATTTATATGATAATCTGAATTTTTAAAGTGATTTTTTCACGGAAGGAAACAAAAACTTTGTTATTACTTTTTAATTGCAAATACAATTTAATGCCATCTACTAATTTGGGAGCTGCTTAACCGGTGTGAGATTTGAAGTTAAGGAATGTATCTTATAATACAGCGCTTCTTGCAAATTTCTTTGTGGCCCTTTATGCCTTCTTTGTGTAATTACTTTTTTGTCACAGAGCTGCACAAAGTAGACACAGAGTTGCACGAAGTATTATCCCTGCCTCTTTTCCGTAACACAAAATCGCTGTCAGCCTGAGCCTGTCGAAGGCGGGAGGTTAGTTGTGTTGACCACCCTTCGACAAGCTCAAGGTGACAGAATGAATTCGTTTATCATCCTTCGACAGGCGCAGGATGACAGTATCAATAGCGGAGCAACTACCAACCACAAACCACCAACCACAAACTCTCTCTGCTCAGACCCGCGTTGCTGTACAAGAGTGCGACGCAAGGCTGCTGCCATAAAATACCAATGCCGGTTACATTACTATAACCGGCATGGCAATGAGGTTTGTTGTTTTATTGCAGGGTAAACCGTGCAGAGAGGCCAAAGGCATCGGGCACAAAATTTATTTTGGGCAGTATGTCCAGCTCGGGTTTCCAGTCCAATGAAAGATTGAGGGGAATATTGGCAAACTTATAATCTAAACCCACCACGCCCTGTGGCCCCAGGTAGGTATTGCTGTTTTGAAAACCTACATAACCACCGCCGCCATAATACCATTGTAAGCCGCCGGTGGCGTTTAACTGCTTGTGTATTTCGTATAAACCACCTATGCCAAAGCGCTGGCCAAAAGATACCAGTCCTTCTATGGCTTTACCATCGGCCATCATATACTTTACAGAAACGGCATTGCTGATGGTGGGGGTGGCATTGCTGAGGCGCAGACCCAGACCCAGTTTGTACTCTTGCTGCTCTTGTGCGTTTACGGTAATGGTTGCAGTTAATAGTACTGCAAGGGTTAGAAGCTTAAATTTCATGTGTTAATTATTATTGTTTTTAGCCACATAGTATAATCTTTAAAAATTATCATCCCGGTTGGTGAAAAGTTGGGCGTTAATTTTTGAGGATTATTTTATAACTGAAAATGTTTGTAATAGCAAAACGAAAATAATGCCAACAGCGGTTGCAGGTGCTGATAAAACCATGTTAAAGGTTTTTAGCTGCAGGCAATGCACGCAAATAAATAAAGCCGGCTATGATGGCTATGAATGAGGCAATGAGTACGGCTATCTTTCCCACATCCTGAAAAGCGGCATTGGTAAAGGCCAGCATGGTTATAAAGATAGACATGGTAAAACCAATGCCCGCCAGTATGCCTAACCCTATGAATTGCGGCCAGCTGGCATCGGCTGGTTTTTGCGCCAGTTTTAAACGCACCAGCAACCACGATATGCCGGTTATGCCCAGGGGCTTACCAATAACCAAACCAATGATGATGCCCCAACTGAGCGGACTGTTGATGCTGCTGCCCACGTTTGCCGGTATAATAATGGCGGTGTTGGCCAATGCAAACAACGGCAGTATAATAAAGTTTACGGGATCGTGCAGGGCATGCTCATATTTGGGTAAGCGATCTACCGGTATAAAAATGGCCAGTACCACACCGGCAATGGTGGCGTGTATGCCCGAATTGAATACGCAATACCAAAGGCCAATGCCTGCCACCATAATCAGCAGCGGATGGTATATTTTAAAACGCTGTAATAAAAACAGCCCGGCAATAATGCCGGCGCTTAACAACAAATAAACGGTGCTTAAGGTGCTGCTGTAAAAAATAGCAATTACTATGATAGCGCCCAAATCATCAATAATAGCCAGGGCCATTAAAAATATTTTTAGCGCAAAAGGAAAACGTTTGCCCAGCAAAGAAGCCACGCCTAATGAAAATGCAATATCGGTTGCCATGGGTATGCCCCAGCCGCGGTTGTATACGGTGCTGCCGTTAATGAGTGTAAACAGCAATGCGGGCACCAGCATGCCACCCACTGCGGCGGCGCAGGGCAGTATGGCTTGTTTAAAATTGCTGAGCTCGCCGCTTACCAGTTCTCTTTTTATTTCCATACCCACCAAAAAGAAAAAGAAAAACATAAGGCCATCGTTGATCCAGTGCAGGGCGGTATGCGGCAGGTGCAGCCAGGCAGGAAAATGAAAAGCGGTGTTGATTAAGCGGATATAGCTATTGCCATAAGCGGTGTTGGCCACTATTAAAGAAATAAAGGTGCAGGCCAGCAGGGTAATGCCTACGGCGCGGCTGTCTTGTATAAACTCCTGTATGGGGCTGATGATTTTTTTTACCAGTTTTAGCAGTGGGGCCATACAGCTAAGATAAAGTAAAGCGCTTTACTGGTTGATGGGGTTTTCAAACAACTCGTATTTTGTTTTGGGGCGTTTTGCTTCCTGCCAGTTAAAATTGCGCAGCTGTTTTTTTTCTTCGGGCAATTGTTTAATGGGGTACATGGTGCCGCTTACCTCGCTGCGAAAAATTACTTTTTGCAGTTCTTTATCCAGAAAGGTCATGTCTATTACATCGGCCGTGGCGCTGTTAACACCTACCAGTCCATCGTCTTCATCTTTTACATAATACACGCTTTGTGCGGGTGAGCCCTTGGCCCTGAAATAATCTATAGTACCGTCTTTAAAATATCCGTTGAGGGTGCGGCCTGCAATCTGGTTAAACATATTGTCGCCGCTCTTATTAATGGCAATGCTGTTGTCTATTACATAAAGTCTTTCAGCCTTTTGGTTTTTGGTAAACAGGTAAATGGTATCGCCGCTAACCTGGTTGCCCGTGGCCCACACAATGGGGTTGGTAAATAAACGGAAGACAGAATCCTTGGCTGAGTAAAACATGCTATCGCATACGGCCTGCAACGAATCGGAAAAGATGCGTACATGATGAAAGCCTTGGAAATAGCGGATGTCTGCCGTGTCTTTGGTGTTAAGCACGGTTATATTTTTGATGGTGTCTTTTACCAGTTCTGTATAGGTGCTGTCTTTTAAATCGGCCAGGCGGGCAGAATAGAGCGTGTCGGCCGTAATGTAAATAGAGTCTTCGTTCTGCTTAATAATCATTAAAGGGTTGCGGGTGGCCAAAAACGTATTTGTTTTAGAGTTTGAATACATTTCGTTGGCAATAACAGAAATGTTTTGGGCACTGTCTTTATACACGGCATTGCCGCGTATTACGGTTTGGCCCGTGGCATCGTATGAGTTTATTTCATCGCCGGTTACATACACGCCTTTATTGTCTTTTATAACAGGGCGTTTGCCAAAGCGGGCAATTTTATTGCGCATGTCGTAGTAGCCTTCGCTGGTTTCAATGGTGCGGCCACTGCTGTCTTTAATATATGTTTTGGTAATAAAAGTGGCCAGCCCGGCACTGGTATTGTACAGCAGGCTATCGGTATCTAAATTATACTGCGGATCCCGCAGCTTTACGTCTTTTTTAAAATACGCATCTTTTAAATCGGCATAATAGGTAGCTTCTTTGCTGGTTAAAACAGTTTTGCCATCCACCACTTTGCCGCCGTTTTTATAAGTACCAATTTTATAACGGGTATCGTATTCCAGCTCTTCGGTGGTCAGTACACCTTTGCCATCCGTCATCTTCACTTTCTTCTTCAGCGTGGCAATTTTAGTATCCATATGGTAAATAAGATACTGGGCATAGGTGTGTACACTATCGCTATCGTTGATGTGAATATTACCAAAGGCTTCCATTATTTTACCATTGCGGTTAATAACAGCGCTATCGCAAAAAAACAAGGTGTTATCCTGTTTCAGGCGCACATGGCCGGCCACCATTAACAGTTCGGTAGCAGAATCTATTTTCTGAGAACGCAACCGATCGCTGTGCAGCAGGTCTATAATACTTACTGTATCTGTAGCAGGGGTAAGCAAGGTAGTATCCTGCGCCTGCAATTGAAAGCATATAAAAAAAAGGAAGAGACTAACGTAGAGTTTTTGCATTATTTCTTCTTTTGCTGCAAAGGCACTTGTGTGCTGTCGTCTTGTAAGGGAGCTACCAGCGGAGTGCTTTTGTCTTTTTTGCCAAACACACTTACGTTTACATAGCGTTTGGGGTGTGTTCTGAAATCGTCCAGCAAAATATTTAATTTGTAGGTAGTGCTTTCTAAATTTTTATACAATTTAGTATCATTTAACAGTAAGCCCACTGAGCCATCTTTGCTGTTGGCTTTAGCCACCAAACCATTTAACTGTGTAATGGTGGTTTGTAAACTGCTGATGGTTTCTTCCAGTTTAGCATTGGCCAGTTTGCCCGTAGCTTTTTCTACATTAGCCAGGGTAGTATTTATCTTATCGTTATTACTGGCCAGGTTGCCGGTAATGCTGTTTACATTGTTGAGTGATTTTGCCAGTGCACTGCTTTGTGCATCCATCAGCAATTGCAGGTCGGCACTGGTTTTGGTAAGGTTGGCTACAATTTTATGAAAATTGTTTTTGGTAGTGGGGTCAAAATATGTGCCTACCACTTCTAATAAAGAGTCTAAAGATTGCAGGGTGCCGTTTACATTAGCCAGTGCAGGGTTTAAAGTAGCTTTTACCTCATCCATTAAACCCAATGCGTTTTTAGCTAAAAGTGTATCGCCGTTTTTTACAAAGTCTGTGGCCGTGCCTAATGTAATGGTTACGGTAGCATCGCCCAGTGGGGTTGATTTAACTGAGGTAAACGAGTTGTTGGGTATATTAATATCTTTATTCAGGTTAATAGTTACCACAATGCCATCGGCCAGGTTGGCCGATTTTTCACGGATCTCACTTACTTTGCCCACCTGCAAACCGTTAATTGTAACGGGTGTGCTTATCATTAAACCTTCCACGCGGTTGAATACGGTATGAATTTCAGGATTGGCTTTGCTGAGAATATTTTTTCCTTTCAGGTAATTAAAGCCAAGAATTAAAAGGGTAATAGAAATGGCTGTTAATGCCCCCACTTTGGTTTCATTAGAAACTTTCATTACATCGGTTTTGTTTCGGAATAGGTATAACCGTAGTTATTGGCAACAAATGTAGTAAAACTTTGTGCAGCAACTACTTTGCCGGTATAAAAACGCCGGGTTGCCGCATTTATTTGCAGTTGCTTAACCTTTTAAATGGCGTGGTTGTTAGCCGGCAGCGGGGCCGTGGTGGGGCAGTGGTTGCGTCGCACACTGCAACTGCAGTACAAGAGTGCGACGCAACGGATGCCGCGTTATGTTGTAAAAGCTGGTTACAAAAGTTTACATGTTTTGCAGTACTGCTTCCAGGCGGTCAAAATTTTCTTCGTTGGCAGGTACCACAATAGGTGCTAATTGCTGGCGGGTGGTGGCCGTATCAAAAATCATGGTAAAGGTTACCTGCGTGGCATGGTCGCCAGCTTTTTCAAAACTGGCGATTACCTGAAAGCGGGGCGGTGTAATATGATTGAAGACCAGTTTGCGCAATGGCGTAATAGAAACAAACTGCGACTCGTTGGGATAATTTTTACCATCGGGGCCATGCATTATAAAACGCCAGTAGCCGCCGGGTTCTAAATTAAATTCGTTAAACGTATTGGTAAAGCCTTTGGGGCCCCACCAGTTTTTTAAAATAGAAGGGGTGGTCCATGCTTTATAAACAGCTACCAGTGGTTGATTAATGTGCCGTTGGGTTATAATTACCCTTTCGGGTTCTGGGTTGGTTATTTCGGTTAAAGTCATAGTGGATATTTAAGAGTAAGTTACTGCTATTTTTTCAGAGCTTTTGCGGCTGCTTTTTCTTTGTTGCGTTTTAGCTGGTGTTTTACCATACGGGTAATAAGTGCTTTGGGCAGGGGTTTATCTAACGGAAACTGCACAGAACCACGACCAGTTTTATAAATGGATAATGCTTTTTCAAAACTTTTATCGGCCGTTGGCGCGGGGTAAAAACCAATATGGCTTTTATAACCGGCATAGCAAACCAAAATACCATCCTGCAAAAAAGAAGGCATGGCATATTTTATGGCTTCGGTGGCCTTGGGTGCGGCGGCTTGTATAATGCTGCGCATTTCTTGCAGCAATACCTGCACGGGTTTAGGAAAGGTGGCAATGTATGCATCGGTGCTAATGGGGTGGGGTGCTGCCATGGGGTTGTTTTTACTATTATTGAAAGTATGAATTTTGTGTTTTTGTACAAGGTCTTACAGTAACCGCTCCAGCACGCCTTTTCGTTTTACTAAGTTTTTATAATCCCATTGTATGGCTATGCCTTTTTTCAGCCAGCGCTTAAGGTCTTTAGTATTTATATCGGTTACCGTTTTATACCGGCATTCTGCTGCTTTAAAACTTCCTTCGGGCAATAGCCCTTCTTCATCAAACGACTGGCCGCTCCAAAAAAGCAGGCGGATGCAGTCTTTCAGCTTGCTATAACCCACAATAGGGTTACCATCAATAAACCAAACAGGGTGGCGGTGCCATATTTTATGTTCGGCCTTGGGCAGGGCCTTGCAAATTTCCTGATACAATGTGTTGCAAATAGCAACATCTGCAGCAGCAAGGGCCTTGTGGTAGGTTTGTATTTCCGGATGCATAGTAACGGCGGCTGTTTATTAAAATTAAATAATACCGGCCATAGTTATATATTTAAGATTTAACCAAAAAAATAACCAGTATAAAATAGTTTATACCGGTTACCTAAAAATAATTATGTTGATTAAGCTGCTTATTTACGATTGTATTTTGCCGCAGCTTTTATTTTACGCGGGTGGGCCTGCGCATTGTTTTCAACATAATATTTAAACTCTTCTGCGGCGTTCCGTGTTAGTTTCGTCATTTTACTTTTCAAAATACCCTTCATCATTTTACCCATAAAGCCCCCGGTTTTTATTTTTGCCATCATCACCAGTTTACAGGTGCCATTGCCCAG
This sequence comes from Flavihumibacter sp., assembly GCA_033761915.1. Taxonomy (GTDB): domain Bacteria; phylum Bacteroidota; class Bacteroidia; order Chitinophagales; family Chitinophagaceae; genus JACMLD01. Next base: position 56 of record JANRMC010000206.1, on the reverse strand, counting down.
CTCCACCAACTGCCATGTATTATCAGCATAGCTAACCATGGCCGGCATGCCTTCGT
>JANRMC010000205.1:0-11966 GCA_033761915.1 Flavihumibacter sp. | reverse complement strand
TCAATCAGCAGCGGTTGTCGGCGGACGGAATACTAATCCCCAACCTGCATAAAGCCTTGCTCGGTGGCAGTAACCTTGGACAAAAATCACTTCACAAAAAAAATAAAAATGGCAAAATTCATAAACACAAGAAAGGCTGTTTCAGAAATTGAAGATCTTATTAAGAATGCGGGTGAAAAGCTAATTTTAGTTTCCCCTTATTTAAAGCTATCAAAAGACTTTAAAGAATTACTGACTTATCGTAACAGCAAAGACAAAATCACAACTGTAATATTTGGGAAACAAGAACTCAATCCAGATGAAATGAAATTTCTGCAAGGACTACGTTTTGTTATTCTTAAATACAACGAAGATTTACACGCAAAATGTTATGTAAATGATGACAAAATGGTAATTACATCACTTAATCTTTATGAGTTCTCAATGGCAAACAATAAAGAAATGGGTGTATTAATTGACAGGAATGACCCAGCAGATACACAGCTTTTTGATGATGCTTTTAAAGAAGTTGATTATATTAATCAAACAAGTCAAAGGTTTGAGCTTAATGCGCCAAAACCAACTTACACAAGTAATACAGACTATAAAAGCAAAGACACAAAAACGGCAAAGCAATTAGACAAACCAAATGGGTTTTGTATCAGGACTGGTGTTGAAATTCCTTTTAATGTTGAAAAGCCAATGAGCTATGATGCTTACAAGTCTTGGAGTAAATACAGCGACTCTGATTATCCAGAAAAATTCTGTCATTTCTCTGGTGAGCCTTCTAATGGCGAAACAAGTGTAAGCAAACCAATCTTGAAAAAGAATTGGAAAAAAGCAAAAGAAATATTTGACTTGTAAGATAGAAAGGCGATCGCTTTGGTTCGTGTCGCACGAACCAGACCGTAAAGCAAATAGTTAAATTGTGTTTTACAAATAAAGAACAGATTCAATAAAAACGGGGAACCCGAAAACCGATCAGAGTAGGGAAACTAAAAAACTAAAGTATGACAGATCCAGGCAGCAAATCTGATTTTACTTCTTCAAGTGATTATGGAGGTAAAGGAAATGAAAGTATCGATTCAAGTGAGCAATCTACTTCAAGAGGAAATGAGAACGGAACAAGTTCTTCCGGCAGTAACAGCAGCAGTAGTAATAGTTCAAGTACCTCAAGAGACTTGTATGACAATTTGAGTCAATAATTTTAGGTGACTGCATCTTAGTGCAGATGCAGTCACCTCATTTTAGCATAAATTGTAACGAAACTCACTCAAAGTAAACTACCACGCTCAGTCATGATTCGTATTTTACCAACCATGACTTGAAATGTTTATTTCTATCTATCGTCGCAACGTAAATACAAAACCTATCGTAAGTTTAATTCCATGAAAGTACATTTAATCATACTACTAAGTTTTTTTTCGTTAAAAACGCTTGCCCAAAAAACTGAAGACTCACAAATCATTATAACACTTCCTGACAATACAGATTTATATCGAAAAACTAAAATAGCAATGGTTAATGCCGACTTTATTGTCAAGGAAAATTATAATATAGACACTTTAACAACTTACTCAAGGGAATTTACAAACATTCAAGGACATTGTATTGCAGTAGCTGTGATAAAAAAGAACACAGTGACAATATCTGGTTTTTTTAGTCTAAAAAGAATTGATTGGTTTGGTTATACAAAGTCATCTGTGAATTTTCAAAAGGTTATTTATTTTAAAGGTAGTAAAGGATGGAATTTACTAATGCAAATTGCAGAAGGTATAGGCGGAGAGATTTCATTTGCAAAATAGAAGATAATTTAGTTTCACAAACTGGCGCAAGCGTCTCGCTTGTGCCTTAACAAATACCGTTTCATTTCACAAACTGGCGCAAGCATCTTGCTTGTGCTTTAACAAATACAGTTTTCTCTATCGGTTGGTGTCCCCACCAACCTAAACTTAAGCTGCCAAAAGTGTTGCCGTTGAAACGAGCGTGGCAACGGATGCTGCACAAAGCGTTGCTGCCGGCGCCATAAAAAAATGCTAGGCTTCTGCTATTTCTTTGAGCTTTTGCAAGGCTGCGGGAAATGTGGTTTTAAAATAACCGGCATAGGTTTCTAACACATTAATGGTTACCACCACAGTGGTGATGCCGTTGTTAAAAGTAAGGGTGTATCCTTCGCGGGCATCCTGCCAGCCTTGTGCATCGGTTACGGGTTGCTCCTCTCCGTTCTTTATTTCTCCAATATGTTTAAACAGCATTTTGTGCGGCTCCTGCATACTTTCTATAATACCATACATGCCAGCGCCACCGGGAGAAAGAAAATGAATTTTGCTGCCCTGCTGCCAATTGCTTACAGCATAAGAGCCTTCGCAAAAAACGCTGGTCCAGTTACGGTAATGGGCATCCTGCCACAAACAATCCCATACTTTTTGTTGGGGTGCTGCAATGTGCACAGTAAAATCTATGGTTTCCATGGTTTGTAGTTTTATACTTTAAGGTAACCAATATTAAAAAACCCGGTAGCGGGTACCGGGCTTTTATTTTATTCTTCGCTTAAGAAAGGATAGCGGTAATCTGTTGGTGGATTGAAAGTTTCTTTAACCGTGCGGGCACTTAACCAGCGGTATAGGTTTAGTATGCTGCCTGCTTTATCGTTGGTGCCACTGCCACGGGCGCCACCAAAAGGTTGCTGCCCCACTACAGCGCCGGTGGGTTTATCGTTTATATAAAAATTACCGGCGGCATGGCGCAGTTTATCGGTAGCCAGTTCTACGGCATAGCGATCCTGAGCAATGACAGCACCTGTTAATGCATACGGCGATGTGCTGTCTACCAGTGCTAAGGCTTGCTCAAACTCATTGGCAGGGTACACATAAATGGTTAATACCGGCCCAAAGATTTCCTCGCACATGGTGCTATACTTGGGATCGGTGGTTTCAATAACAGTGGGCTGCACAAAATAGCCTTTGCTTTTATCGCATTGGCCACCGACCAGTATGCTGGCTTTTTTAGAACGTTTGGCAGCGTCTATATAAGTCTTAATCTTATCAAAACTCTTTTCATCAATTACGGCATTAATAAAATTGCTGAAGTCTTCTACTGTGCCCATTTTAAAACTGTTAATGCCGGCTACTAATTTGCGTTTTACTTTTTCTGCAATATTAGAAGGGAGATAAGCTCTTGATGCGGCCGAACATTTTTGTCCCTGAAACTCAAAAGCACCTCTTAACAAAGCCGTGGCCACCACATCTGCATCGGCACTTTTATGGGCAATTACAAAATCTTTACCGCCGGTTTCGCCCACAATGCGTGGGTAAGAGCGGTAGCTGCTCATGTTTTTACCAATGGTCTCCCACATTTTATTAAACACACCCGTAGAGCCGGTGAAATGCACGCCGGCAAAATCTTTATGCGTGAAGCATACTTTACCAACTGTGGGGCCATCTACATAAATTAAGTTGATAACACCATCGGGCAATCCGGCTTCTTTCATGATGCGCATAAACATTTGTGCCGAATAAATTTGTGTGTAAGCGGGTTTCCATACCACCACATTGCCGCACATGGCAGCGCTGGTGGGCAGGTTGCCGCCAATGGCCGTAAAATTAAAAGGGGTTACCGCCAGCACAAAACCTTCCAGCGGACGATACTCTAAACGGTTGTGCATGCCGGGGCCGCTGATGGGTTGCTGTTTATAAATTTCGCTTAAGAAATGAACGTTGAATTTTAAGAAGTCGATGATTTCGCAGGCGCTGTCTATTTCTGCCTGGTAGGCATTCTTACTCTGGCCCAGCATGGTGGTGCCATTCATGTAAGGACGATACTTTGTAGCAATTAAATCGGCTGCTTTTAAAAATATATTGGCGCGGTTTTCCCAACTCATGGCAGCCCAGCTTTCTTTAGCGGCAAGGGCAGCAGTAATAGCTTGTTGTACATGCTTCTCCTCCCCTTCGTGAAAATAACCCAACACATGGTTTCTTTCGTGTGGCGGACGTAAGGCTTTCTTTTTACCGGTGCGTACTTCTTTGCTGCCAATATACATGGGCACATCAGTTTCTGTACTCTTCAGTTCGGCCAATACTTCTTTTAATCTTTTTTTCTCTGCAGAGCCCGGGCCATAATTTAACACCGGTTCGTTTACCGGCATGGGGTAACTAAAATATCCAAGATTCATATGCGTAGTTTAGGCAGCGAAGGTACACTGGTGCTTACAAATAAAAAAGCCGGCCTGAGAACAGGCACGGCCATGTGCATGAAGAAAAAAGTAAGCAATTAAAATTTATTCTTTTACAAAATTAGTTACCCAGGTAGTGGCGGCTGTTTTAATACGAACCCAATACAAGCCAGCAGGCAGTTTAGCAATATCCACCAGCTTTTCTGCAGTGGCAGCACCATAATTTTTTTGCACCACCACAGCACCCGCAACATTTACAATTTCTACTGTTGCAGCCACAGGTTGGCTGCCCCGCAACACAATGCTGTTTTTAGCCGGGTTGGGATAAAGCAGCCAGGGCAAACGGCCTCCTGCCTGCACCACAATTATTTTTGAATGGGTATAGCGGCCATCTTTGTCAGTCATTTTAAGACGGTAATAATTTACACCCTGCTGCGGTGCCGCATCGGTAAAGCGATACAAATGCTTGCCCGGCGTATTGTGTGTGGGCAGCAACTGCAGCATGGTAAAGTTTTGCCCATCGTAACTTTTTTCAAGTTCAATACGATTGGTGTTTTGCTCATTGGTGGTGGTGGCCTCTATTGTTACCACGCCACTTTTTTCAATCGCATCCAATGAAAGCAGTTGAAGCGGCACCACGTTGGCTACATTAAAGCTTACAAAATTGGTAATGCTGGCCGGGCCCATGGTGCGTATGTATAAAGTATGCGGACCGGGAGAAAGACTGGCAGTGTTTGCGTTTAAGCTGATACCGTTAACATCCACACCGGGTGTAAAGCTGAATGCAGTGCCGCTGCCAAAACCAGGATCGGTATCAAAGAAATACTCTGCATTGGCAATAATACCGGCAGCAGATGGTGTTGCCGGATAAGCCGGATCGGCATCAATAATAAAATTACGGATAGCAGTTACAGACCATTGCCCTTCTGCATTGCGTGTACGCAACGTAATGCTATGTGTGCCCGACGCCATTAAATTTGTATTCACCGGTATTATAACCGAAGGCAAATCTGTGGCAGCTAGTACGGGTACATCTATGGCATTGCCAAAGCCGGGGTCACCATCAATAAAGTATTCAAGCTTTACTATGTTTTGTACGGCGGCAGGTGCCGGTGGATATGCCGGATCAAAATCTACTGCAAACTGACGTATTGCTGTAAAGCTCCACCTGCCTTCTGCATTTAAAGTGCGTAAGTACAATTGATGAACCCCTGCTGTTAATGATGCGGTATTAATACCTGCCACTAAAGAAACAATATCTGTAGCCGCAGTAACCGGTATATTGAAGCCGCTACCAAAACCGGGGTCGGTATCAATAAAATATTCTGCCTTTACAATATTTAATAAACTGGCCGGTACGGATGGATAAGCCGGATCAAAATCTACCACAAACTGCACTACAGATGTTATACTCCAGTTACCGGCAGCACTTAAGGTGCGAACACATAATTTATGTGCCCCTGCTGTTAATGCACCTGTATTAATAGAGGCTGCCAGTGAAGGTATATCTGCCGCTGCTGTTACCGGTATTGTGGTGCCGGCACCAAAACCGGGGTCGGTATCAATAAAATACTCAGCCCTTGTAATATTGGTGGCCGCTGCGGGTGCAGGCGGATAGGCCGGGTCTTGCGCCTGCAGGCAGGCACCAAGTAGTACCAGCAGCAGGGTTATCATTTGTTTCATGTATAATTTTTATTGCTTTTAGTAACTGCCTGGTTTTTTTATTTTAAATACCAGCTTCCCTGCCCGAATGACATTTATTTTTTATTTGTGGTCAGGCGGGAGTTTTTCATGGCATCATCGTTGCGTCGCAATCCTTTCATCTTCATAAAAGATGGCATCAAAAACCATGTGTATCATTACAAAGAAATTCATTCACTCAAACAACTACTTAGCCAGCCCGTATACTCATTAAAAATGATGATACCGGATAGTATCAGGTTGTGATGCTGAATTTTAATGAATATATCAGGTTTAATTATTGTTTCTGGTGCTGAGTGTAACATTCATAGTGGGAGTGGCTAATGGCACACTGGCTGGTACGGTTAAACTATAAATGGTGGGTATGCCGGGTATACCAGAAAGCTTGTATGGGTCTGTACCACCAAAAGCACCGCAACTGGGTTTAACGCCACTGATATCCACACCACCATTAATGGCCGGAGAACCAGCAGCTAATTGAAACCTACCATCATCGCTGCCGGTATTTAAAATGATGCTGGCTAATGTTTGGCTGGTTAAATTATTACCATTGGTACTGAGTGGTCCTACGGTAATACCGGTTTGGTTAGCAACAAATACATTGTTTTTAACATTGCAGGAAGTAAATGTATTATTACTGACCCCCCCAAAAATACAGTTAGCCACATACGCGTTGGATAAGCTGGCTGTGCTTACAACATGATTGTTTCTAAACACAAAGTTTAGGGTGGCGGGTCCTGTTAGAAATGTAATAAAGCTTGCAAAAATACAATTCTCAATAGTGAAGTTGTTAAGGGTGGTGGTGGCAGCCTGCCAGGTGCCGGCATTGGTATTAAAATAAGATTTTCTGATTGTAATATTTGAAAATGTTTCTGTTCTGTTTTGAAAGTTTACAGGGGCAACACCCAGAAATTTACATTTCTCAAAAGTAATATTTACGTTACCATTATAGCCAGCGGCAAAATTATTATTGTTTAATACCAAACCAATAAGCCTGGTACCCGCACTGCCGCTTGCAAAAGCCATATCAGACAAAACGCTTTCGGTAGTGGTTGCCTGCAAGCCGCTGTTGCCACCCGTGCCGGTTAAAAAGAAGCCGTTACCAATAATAGTTAATTGCTTGCTTACGGTAGCCCCGTTATAACTGGTTGCAGAAGGTTCTACATGTATGGTATCTCCGCTAACCACAGATGCGTTGGCCACCGCGGCTGTGAGGGTGGTAAAATCTGCTGTTACGCCAGCATTATTATTTACCCGCCAAATTTTTGCCTGCAGGTTTAATTGTAAAACCATTGCTAATACTGCAACAAGTGCAATTTTTTTCATTTGTTATTTTTTTACTGAAGTGAAGATTGTTTTTCCTGCTGTCAAAATTGAAGAGAAGACCAATGCAGCCACTACCTAATTAAAGTGAATTGTGTATTTGCCACTAAGCAATAAAACAGATCATTGGAGTATATAGCTGCTGAAGGGTGCGACCCTTCGGTAAACTCAGGGGGTAAACTGCCACGCAAAGATGTACAAAGTGTTGCCGATGAAACGAGCGTGGCAACGGCTGCTGCGCAGCGCTTTGTGGCCGGTTACCAAAAAATAAAATAATAAATAAAAGAAAGCTTATTGCTGGTGCAGGTTTCTGTAATAGAAAGCAATGGCTTCGCCCAAAGAAGACACGTGCAGCTTTTGGTAAATATTTTTTACGTGTGTGTTTACCGTATTAAAGCTGAGAAATAATTTATCGGCCACCATTTTATAACTGATGCCTTCTGCCAGCAGTTGCAGCACTTCTGTTTCGCGTTTAGAAAGCGGGTTGTTTACTTTATTGGGTTTAAAATACTCCAGCACTTTTAAAGCAATGCCGGGGTTCATTACGGCGCCGCCATCATACACTTCCTGTATGGCCTGCAAAATGCGCTGCGCCGGATCTTTTTTTAAAATATAACCGCTGGCACCGTTGCGTATGCATTCAAAAATTTTATCCGTATCGTCAAACACGGTTTGCATCATCACCTTAATATGCGGGTAATGTTTTTTTATTGTTTTAAGACCGGTAATGCCATCGGTTTCGGGCATATTAATATCCATCAGCACCACATCCGGAAAGCAGGTTTCCATATCTTTTTGTACAGCCGTGCAGTTTAACGCTTCGCCGCAAAAAACAAGTTCGGGGCTTAATTCTATTAAGGCCTTTAAACTGTCTCTGCGGGCACTGTTATCATCGTATATAAATACTTTAATCTGCATTTTCAAATTAACGCCATATCCCCCAAAGCGGTATCACTAATTTTAGTGAAGCGATGAAAGAGGGATTTTAATTTTAATGGTGGTGCCACTGTTGGCGGCGGTTATAATTTCAAATGTGCCTTTCAGTTCTAAGGCTCTTTGTTGCATATTGTTTAACCCATTGCCCCTTGGCGTGGTGTGGGGGTTAAAACCCACTCCATTATCTGTTACCTGCAAATACAAGGTATTGGCTTCTGTAAACAAATGCAGGTTGGCTTCTGTAGCCCGGCTGTATTTAACCAGGTTATTGGTAGCTTCTTTAGCCATTAAAAGAATATTACGGCGGGCCGTGGCCGATTTTACCAATGCATCTGTATTAGGAGCTACCTGGCAGGTAAAATTAATATGGGTATCACCCAGCAGGCTGGCCCAAAAGTTTTTAATTTTTACGGCTATACCATCATCTGTTTCATTGGGGGTTTTCATACTCCACACGATATCGCTCATGTCTTCCATAATTTCTTTACTCTGGCGGTTTATTTTTTCCATCATCTCCAGCGACTTTGCAGGATTATCAGCAAAAGTTTGCTGGGCCACGGCACTGTAAATTTGTATGCTGCTGAGCGATGCGCCAATATCATCGTGCAGATCCTGACTTATTTTAGAAAGAAACTGCACTCTTTTTAATTTTTGTTTCTGGCTATACAAAAGCCATAGCAGTGCAATAATCAGCAACAATGCTGCTGCAATTATTATTATAACCGTAAGTGCATTAATTCTTCGGGTGTTGCGGGCCGCTTCCACCTCTAACTGCAAAGCCCTGTTTTCTTTTAATTGTATGGCACTTTGTATAACCGATATCTGGCGCTGGTTGGTACTTAAATGACGGAGGTAAAAATAAGTTTGCATATCCAGCAGCGCTATCACCACATCCTTATCGCCTTTGGGTTTTAAAACAGCAATTGCATCAAATAAAAAATGCTGTACGTTAAATATATCAATGGTGCGGTCGGCCTTAATCAGCCGGATGCCTTCTCTTGCATAATTATGTGCTTCAGCATAATTATCCTGCCTTACTGCTGCATCTAAAAGGCATTTATACATTACCAGTTTAATTTCATTATCGGCCGTGGCGGCAGCCAGTTTTTTTATTTTTTCTATTGTTTTTAATAATAAAGGCAACCCTGTTTTAGCAAAATTTGCATCGTATAACAACCGGTAGGCCTGCGACAGACTTTCTTCATCCTGCTCTTTTTCTGCCACCGCAATGGCTGCATTGGCATAATAAATAAGTGAGTCTGTATTTTCAACCGCTTCATACACATGGGCCATCAATTGCAGTGAGGTAGCCCGTAATGGGTTGTGGCTGTATAAATGTGCCGGCATTTGTTTTGGATAAAACGTGGCCATCAGCCGGCAGTTCTCTTTTACCTGGGGCAGGTTGCTTCTGTTAAAATGCGCATTGGCCAGTTTAAAATAGGCATCGGCCACAAAAAAACTATCACCAATGGCCTGTGCTTTTTTCAACAGATTTTCGCTTTCCTTTATACTCAGGCTAATAAAATTGTGGAAAATATAAATCCAGCACTGTGTGGCATGGTGGATATAGTTCAGCCGGGTATCTGTTTGCAGCAGCGGATGGCTGGCAATACTATCCACCCACAATTGGGCAGAATCAAAATGATTGCGCTGCATGTACAAATCGGCCAGGTACAGACTGCGTTCTATATATGCTTTGTCTTTATTGGCTGTTGTCAGCAATTGCTTTACACTATCTACCGGCAGGCCCTGTGCCTTTGCCGTAAATATTGCAGCAATACCAAAAAGCAAAAACAGTAAGACAAGCTTTTTTGACATGGTTGAAAGATACAGAAAGCCCGGCTAACAGCAAGCAGCAGCCTTAATCCACGGCACCTTCTTTCTCACTCATCAGGTAGGCTTTAATAAAACCATCCAGCTCTCCATCCATTACCGGTTGCACGTTGCCCACTTCAAAATCGGTGCGGTGGTCTTTAATCATTTTATAAGGGTGAAACACATAACTGCGTATCTGGCTGCCCCACTCTATCTTTTTCTTTTTAGCATTGGTGGCATCCCGCAGCTCGTTGCGTTTTTGCAGTTCCATTTCGTACAGGCGGCTGCGCAGCATTTGCATGGCCAGCTCGCGGTTGCCCAATTGGGTGCGGTCTTGCTGACAAACCACCACAATACCCGTGGGTATATGCGTTAGCTGCACCTTGGTTTCTACTTTGTTTACGTTTTGTCCGCCCGAACCACCACTGCGGCTGGTTTCCATTTTTATATCCGCCGGTTTAATATCAATGGTAATGGTATCATCCACCAGCGGGTACACATACACAGATGCAAACGACGTGTGGCGGCGGGCATTACTATCAAACGGAGAAATGCGCACCAGGCGATGCACCCCGCTTTCAGCTTTTAAAAAGCCATAGGCAAAAGCACCATCAAACTGGTAGGTACAGGTTTTAATACCGGCACCGTCGCCATCCTGCCAATCCATTTCGGTCACTTTCCAACCCTGCTTCTCGCCATACATGCGATACATGCGTGCCAGCATGCTGGCCCAGTCCTGGCTTTCGGTGCCACCTGCACCACTGTTAATTTGCAGCACAGCCGGCAGTTCATCCTCCGGTTCGTTCAGGGTGCTTTTAAACTCTGCATCTTCCAGTTGCAGTAAGGCGGCATCGTATGCAGCCTGTGTTTCGTCTTCGGTGGCATCGCCGCCTTTCCAAAACTCAAACAGCACGGCAAAATCTTCTACCGAAGTATTGGTACTGTCAAACAGGTTTACCCAATACTCGTTTACCTTAATTTCTTTTAAAATGGAAGTAGCCCTTGCAGCATCATCCCAAAAGCCGGGGCTCAGCGAAAGTTGTTTATCGTTTTCAATCTTAGCGTTGCGGTTCTCAACGTCAAAGAAACCTCCTTATCCCGGCAATGCGGGACCGCATATCCTGTAATTTTTCTATTGTCATGCCGCAAATATAATAAGAAACTGCAAACGCTGTGGTGGTTAAAATAAGGGGGTAACCAGCGGTGCGGTTTCATGGCGGCAGTTGTTGCCACGCTCGTTTCATCGGCAACACTTTGTGCATCTCTGCGTGGCAGTTTACCCTGAGTTTACCGAAAGGACGCACCATTCAGGTGCAATGCAGCGTGCCGCTATGTTTTACCACATAGAAACATAGTAATATAGTGGAGGTTTATAATTTAGGGTGAAGGTGTATATTTAGGGAAGAGGGTTAACTTCATTGAATAGTATGTTTAAAAAAATAAGCCGGCAAGAATGCTTACGTAAATTTTCAGTCTTTCCATTAAGAGAATGGGACAAAAAGAAAAAGGAGTATGTATTTTACTATCCAGACATCGAATCTTTTTACAGGCTAAAACTTCATGCAGCTACTAATATACAATTGAAAAAAAAGATAGCAGCAGAAACAGTGAAATTATATAAAGAACTGGGTATAAATGAGCTTACCTTTCTGTGTGATTATGATACAAGCTGGATTACAAAAAATTCAAAACACAGAACCGATTATAAACAACTTGTAAAAGCAGTAAAATATTTGAGGGATAATAAAGTTAGTTTAAAGTTTAATGGGGGAATTGTAATAGAGATTACTTATCTGAGAGAATTTCTTGAGCATTTATATATTTTAACGATGTGCGATCCATTCTTTTCATATTACCATTTTCTTGACGACAAGGAGAATTTTATTGGATATATTCATTACGATGGAGAATTGAGGATAGATACATTAAACAAACGAGCGGATGAGCAGTTTTTAAAAGCAATTAAGAAGACAACGTTTAAAGATGCAATGCAAGAACAATCAAACAGAATTTAAAAAGATAAGGATTCATTCCTGGAAAT
>JANRMC010000204.1:0-4036 GCA_033761915.1 Flavihumibacter sp. | reverse complement strand
TATTTGCTGATTGCCGGTAAAGTAAATACCGATGCATACTTCATTGTGATGCTGTAAAGGCTTGAGCGTTATTGTTACCATATTTAAAAATACCAAAAAACGATATAGAAGTAACATATTGCCTTTCTTTAGAAAACTTGTATTTACTTTTTTTTGATAAATGATGATCAATGGTTTGCCTTTGAACCGAGCGTGGCAAGGATGCTGCCATGTAATACTACCGCTGGTTACAAAAAATTATAACAAGGCCCGTATGGAGGCGCGGCCAATATTTACCACACGGGCGGCGCCGGGCTTGCGGCCTTCGTACTGTATGTTAAACTCTATGCTGTTAGAGATGCGCTTGGTAAGCTCCAGGTTCCATAAAAAGTTTTTGCCGGGTTGCAATCCTTCCAGCATATTAAAACCTACGGTGGTGTTAATGCTTTGCTTTACCGGAAACTGAATATCGGCATACGTAAACTTGGCCAGCAAAGAACTGTTTTGAAGGATATTGTATTTTACTTCTGTATTTATGGCATGTGAGGTAAAGGTTTCTTTATTGCCGATGGTATTTTTTTTATTGCTGAATTTATACCCGGCCAGCAAACGCAGCACCGTGCCTTTGGTATAACTGATGCGGGGCTCAATGGCCGATTGCTGTATATTAAAATTGCGGTTTTCGAAACTGGCGGTGGTTAACTGGTTAATGCCTTTGCGCAGCGTGGCATCTAACTGTAGTGTTTTATTTAAATTAAAACGGCCTTTAATACTCCACTCATCAAAACGGCGGCTTTCTAAACCATAAGTAAGCAGGGCCTTGCTGCGGTTGCGGCTATTATTTACATCTACCCCCCACACGGTGCTGAAACGGTTAAAAGAAAAAGTATTGATGAAAATAGCATTGAGGTTGATTAAAGAAGAATCCTGCAAGGGTGTTTTAAATGGGTTTAGCTGCACCAGGCCGCTGGCAACTTCTTTTTTAAATATTTGCAGGGCTGATTGCAGATTGATGCGGCTGGCCAGTTTGATTAGCCCTTTTGCTTTGCTGGCATTAATAACGGCTTTGGGGTTAACATTAAAACTATAATTAAACGTGTTGTAATTGGCTTTTACAAAATCGTTAGTGGGGGTAAAAATGCGGATGTATTTGGCCTGGTCTGCAAAGAGGGCTATTTCAAATTCGTTTAACTGCTGCACGCCATCGTTGTTATAATCTATCCAGGTAAATTCTCCTCGGCCGGCGGGTACTTCTAAAAATGCAAAGTCGCGGCGCTGCTCTTGTCCGGCACCTACTTCATACAATACTTCTCCGGTCAGCAACCCATTCCACTCATTAAACTCATACTTGCTGCGGCCCAGCAAACTCTGGTCGGCCTTTTGGTTGGTAATACCGGCCTGCACTATTTGCAAATTGCGGTAGGTAATATTCCACATGAAGCGGTGTTTGGGGTTTTGCGTCAGCTCTCCAAACAAATTCAGATTTTGGCTTTTATCGGCTTTTACCAATTGCTTGCCAAAGGGGTATTGGTCGGCCCTTGTAAAAAAGATAATGCCCCAGCGGTTGGGTTTTAGCTCAGACGATTTTAATGCCACCTGCGTAGTGGTAAAAGAAAAACTGGTGGCGGTTACGCTATCGCTCAGTTTATTTTTAACCTCGTTGTGCTCTACGCTGTAATTAAAACTGATGGTGTAGTTGCGCAGTTTGCTTAACAGTTTAGATACATCTATCATGGGCCGCAGAAAATAACCCTGCTGTAAGTTACTGCTGGTGGTAGAAAGGTTAAACTGGTTATTCAGCTTCCAGCCTTTAATGGCATGGTAATGATAAATACTGTTGCGGATGCCGTTAAAGCTGCTGCCTCTTTTGTAATGGGTAAGCTGGTAGCGCAACGAGTTATTGTTTTTATCCTGCAACTGCACTGCGGCAGTAATAATATTTTCTGTTTGCGGTGCTTCGGTAATATTAAGTCCCCAGTCTCTGGTAAACTCAACATTGCGCAGGCGTTCCAGCGGTTTAAATTTTGCCGCTACGTATTCATAACTAAAATCGGTATTCAGTTGCAGGTTATTGGTGCTTTGCAGCGGCGTTGAATTTTTAAAAGTGGTTTTGGCCGCATAGCCTTTGTTATTGCCATTGTCTTTACTAGAAAACGTATTTACATCGTAATTGCTATAGGCCAGTTCTGTTACCACGCTGGTTCTTTTGCTAATGGCATAGTCTATACCCATGCTTACCAGCTGCTGTTTTTTGGGGGCCACCAAAAAAGTAGCAGGCAGGTAGCGGCCCTGTTTAACTCCATTAACAGGCGCTATCCATTTATACACTTTGCCATTGGCACCGTTAAAGTCGGGCAGGTAATCGCCATTGCCGGGGCCCACATCAATAAAGCTTAAACTGTATTGGGCACTATCGGGGTGGGTGCTGTATACAAAAACAGAATCGCGGCTTAACCCGCCGTTGTAAACAGAGTCGATTTTTTTATACAAAATTTTGCCTACCGAAAAAGTATCTCTGGTGGCAATGGGGTAGTAAGCCTGGCTGGTATTGCCGCCAATAGAATCTAAAAATTTTATCTGTTGCTTATCCAGTGTTTGGTTAATGGGAGAGTTGCGGGCATCGCTGTTGTTAAATGCGCTGATGGTTAGTTTTACTTTGTTATTAAAGTTTACCAGGTTGCTGAAGTAGAGGTTGGCGTTGAGGTAATTTCTATCAGCATATTCAAACTCTACCTGTATGCGTTTGTCTTTTGTAATCATACGCCGCGGCGTAAAAGTAATTTCTGCGGTGTTGTAGTTAATAACATAATCCTGGTCTTCGCCCCGCTGCAATAATTCACCATCAATAAACACTCTTTCTGTATTAGCCAGCACCACAAAAAAGAATTCGTTATTGGCACCGGTTAAACGGTAAGGCCCCTGGTTACCTTCCAAACCCTGAAAGATGTTGCGGGTAAATTTTCCCTTGGCTATAGAGCCGCTGAGCAAAGTGGTGTTGGTAGTGGTGGCGGAGAGGTTAGTAGTGTTTTCAAAAGCAGCCCCTTGCAGGCGTTTATAAAAGTTTAGAAAATAACTTTTGTTCTGGCGTATATCAATATCGCCCAGCCCCAGTTGCCAGCCCTTCTTTTTAAACTGTAAAAAAATACGGTCAAACTCATTCAGTTGTTGCGTGGTGCCATCGGGTTGTATGGGTATGTTATTATCTGTAATGGCTGCCGCTATTTCAATACTATCGGCTAAAAAACCATTCAGTTGCAGGTTCAGGTTAGAAGTAACCACAGCATCCTGACTGTTGCCAAACGACAGGCCGCGGCCAAAACTACCGCTGTAGTTAATGGTGCCAAAGTCAAAAAAGTGGTCGCTGTTATTATTATCGTTAAAAACAAAGGGCTGCCCAATAAAATTATTCATCACACTATCGTAAGTAAAATGTTTTACCACAGCATTCATACGGGTGCTGAACACACGGTATTTTATAAACACACTATCGGTTAGGGGCTTTTGTTTCCAGCGCAGAATGGCATTAATATAATCAATCTGGTAAGCGGCGGTATCTATACCTAAAACAAAAACAGAATGGGGCACCAGGCTCAGGCTGTCTAACTGCAGGCTATCTGTTTTTGCATAAAGCATTTTTTGCCGCAGGTTAGAGTTGGTTTGGGCAGCACGGGGCAATTGCCCCAGCGCAACGCCAGCAAAGCCGATCAACAATAAACACAAAATAAGCAGGTGCCGCACAGGCCGTAATTAAGTATTTAATTAGCGTTTAAAATTAGTATTTATTGCCCGAACAGCTTGTTTTTCAGTAATAAACACATGGATTGCTGCAGTAAATACAAGAATTTTGGGTAGCTGGCGGCAGTGCTGCTATCCGGCAGCCGTTGCGTCGCACACTGCATCGGCAGTACATGCTTCAGCAAAAAGGGCATTAACCGGGTATTGCTTTAATTCAGGTAGCGGATAACTTCTGTAAAATCGGGGGTTTTAATTACAAAATCGGCCACCATATCCAGCATCGTATTGGTGGCGCAAAAAGAAAAACCAATGCCCGATTTTT
>JANRMC010000203.1:0-2505 GCA_033761915.1 Flavihumibacter sp. | reverse complement strand
ACTGGTATGACGTTGATTGTTTTAACAGCCGGTATTGATTTATCAGTAGGCTCTGTATTGGCATTGTGCGGTGCTGTAACAGCAGGACTATTTAAAAACGGGTTAGCGTTTGCATCCGCAGATTTATATATTGGCTTCACTGTATTGGGTGCCATACTCGGTGGCTTACTATTGGGCGCATTGCTTGGCTGGTTCAATGGG
The DNA here is from genome assembly GCA_033761915.1 of Flavihumibacter sp. Taxonomy (GTDB): domain Bacteria; phylum Bacteroidota; class Bacteroidia; order Chitinophagales; family Chitinophagaceae; genus JACMLD01. Next base: position 2,304 of record JANRMC010000203.1, on the reverse strand, counting down.
TTAACCATTACAAAATTTAAAGTGCCACCATTTGTGGCAACATTGGCAATGCTTACTATTGCAAGAGGGTTCACCATGTTGTATACAAAAGGCCATCCCATCAGCAACCTCGGAAAAGAGTTTGCATACATCGGTAACGGAAATTTTATTGGCATACCTGTTCCTGTATGGATTGCATTGATTGTTGTGCTGATAGCAGTCTTCATTACACAAAAAACAAAACTCGGCCGATACATTTATGCCATTGGTGGTAATGAACAGGCGGCTAAGCTTTCCGGCATTAATATTAAAAAAGTAAAGATGACGGTGTATGCACTGGCAGGTGCACTGGCTGCACTCGGTGGCATCATTGTTACAGCCCGTTTAGATTCTGCACAACCCAATGCCGGCATCAGTTATGAGTTAGATGCAATAGCCGCAGTGGTGATTGGCGGAACATCTTTGAGCGGTGGTAAAGGCAGTGTGTGGGGCACAGTGATGGGTGCGATTATAATTGGCGTTTTGAATAATGGTTTGGTGCTACTGAATGTGTCACCCTTCTGGCAACAGGTGGTAAAAGGCGGTGTAATTTTATTAGCAGTGATAATTGATAAGATAGGTGAGAAGAAAGATTAATTTTTTTGTGTTATCAACATCATTGCTACTATTAGGCTTCTGTTGCGTCGCACACTTGTACAGCAGGAATTCTATTGAGCAATGTAACCGCAAAGTGTACAAAGAAAATACAGCGCAAAGTACGCAAAGCCTTTGTGCTCTTTGCAAATACCTTGCTTGGCCTTGCGTTCAATTTTATAAGACGATGATTTTATATTTTACTAAATAAACAGGTATGAATAAAAATTTCTTTTTAGCAATAGCAATCTGCATTACCTGCATTAATGTGTATGCACAAAAAAACACTGCATCTCTTTTTGCAGACAGTTTGGTGAAACCAAGAATGCGGGTGATAATTGACAACGATTTCAGCGGCGATCCCGATGGATTGTTTCAGTTAGTGCATCATTTGTTATCGCCTTCGGTTGAAATACGAGGCATCATAGGTTCGCACTTAAAACCCGGTGATGGTTTTGACCGCTCTAATGAAACGGCCGCTAATGCTAAAAAGAAAATTGAAGAAGTACTGGCCATTATGAAACTGGATAAATCGTTTAGTGTATACCAGGGTTCTAATGCGGCAATAGTGAACGACAGTACACCACAAATTTCTGAAGCAGCCAAAGCTATTGTAAAAGAAGCAATGAGAGATGATACAAAACTGCCTTTATATGTGGTATGCGGTGCAGGTCTTACAGATTTAGCCAGCGCTTATCTTTTAGAACCTAAAATTGCCAGCCGCTTAACATTAATCTGGATAGGCGGCCCGGAGTACACTGATATTACTTTACCACCACCAGGCTATACCAGTCTTGAATATAATTTGGGCATTGATATAAAAGCAGGGCAGGTTATTTTTAATAAATCAGCTATACCCATTTGGCAGGTAAACCGCAGTGCCTATAGACAGGTAATGTTATCCTACGCCACCCTGCAAACAAAAGTAAAAACACAAGGTGCTATTGGTGCTTATTTAACGGCGGCCTTAGAAAGAGTAATGAGCATGTCTGTAAAGTATAATTTTAATATTGGAGAAACTTATGTGGTGGGAGACAGTCCGCTGGTATTGTTAACAGCCCTGCAGTCTTCTTTTGAACCAGATCCTTCTTCCAGTACTTATTTAGTAAGACAGGCACCTTTAATAAACGCACAAGGCTTGTACGAAATAAATTTAAAAGGCCGCAACATACGTATTTACACACACCTGGATACGCATTTGCTGCTGGAAGATTTTTTTGCTAAACTGAGTTTGTTTAATCAGCGGAAATAAAGGTTTAATAAAATTTATACTTGAATGAAATTATTAGTTAACCGCAAAGACCGCTAAGGCCTGGCAAAGAACTCTAAGTCTTTGCGCCCTTTGCGCTGTATTTCCTTTGCGTCCTTTGCGGTTAAATTGCTCAACAGAATTACAAAAAGTAAAAGTGTGCGACGCAACGATGTTTAATCTATATTCAAAAGCTGACTAAAAAATAACGGCTATGAAAAAAAAGTTTCTTTTATTGATTACTGGCTTGTTTGCCATATCCATTTTTGTAAATGCACAAGCTGGCAAAAAACACCGGGTAATTGTTTTAACAGATATTGAAGCCGACCCCGATGATACGCAGTCGCTCATTCGTTTTTTGCTGTATTCCAATCAATGGGATGTGGAGGGACTGATTGCCACCACCTCAATTCACCAGCAAACAAGAGTGGCGCCTGAAAGTA
>JANRMC010000202.1:0-11380 GCA_033761915.1 Flavihumibacter sp. | reverse complement strand
TAAATGATTGATTCAAAAATAAGGCAGGCTTCGTTAAATAAGTAGCACAAGATAGTATTTTTTAGTAAGCCAGCTTTTGCAGCACTATTCAGCAGCCGTTGCGTCGCACCCTTCAGCAGTTGAAATTTTTATGTTTCTGATTTTAAATTTACAATCTCACATCAGCAATACAACAGCTGAAGTGTGCGACGCAACAACAGTTTCATTAGAAATACCGCAGCTGGGCACATAAAAAAAATTCCGCATTAAATTGCTAACTTTAAAAAAACGATACTTGCCATGCCCCACTCACGCGGCCGCCACAAACACAGCCACCCTGCGGCAGGTGCACACAACCATAGTAATGGTGCTAAAAACAAAACTAAAAGAAGCGCTGCTGTATTATTGGCAGTAAGCTTATCGGTAATGGCGGTGATAGTGGTATTACTGGCAAAAGGGTTTGATGTTGTTTGGCTGCCAGCAGCATTGTTTTTGGGGGCTGTTGCTGGTTACCTATTAGGTGCGCAAATAGATAAAGCAGCTAAATAATTACCAGTTTTTGCGGGGAAAAACCAAACGGATTCCTGCTTTTATGTCTATTAAAACTTCTGCATTATTGGTATTACCATCTCTGTCTGTAAATGTGGTTACTAAATTAATATCGTTGTAAACTCCGCCATTTTTTAAGGGCATCGGAAAGGTTTTGTAGCGCAAGCCGCAACCCACATAATACTCAATTAAAGTGTTGCCTTTGCTGTTTAACCGGTGCTGAGATCCTGCAATGAAATTTGCGTTTAAAACAATTTTTTTTAGTGTAAAGGTTTCGTATGATTGGTAAGAAGGCACGCCGTTTACCAGATCTTTATCCACCCAATCGGTAATGCCATACCAAACCTGTTTAATGCCGCCACGCAACTCCCAAAAATTGCTTTCGTTGTTATGTGTTTTTTTGTATTTACGGTAAGCAGGTCTGAAGTAATAACCGTAGGGCTGTGCAGAGCGTTGAGAAGTGTGATGAATAGAAGTAAAAATATAACCGGCATCCAGATGCAGGGCTTTGTCATTGTTTCTGTATTCAACACCACCACTAATGTTGGGGTCGCCAATATCAGCCAATGCCAGTGGGTTTACATGCAGCTTCCACCGGGTGTTAAAGACAGAATCTGCCGGGGTGGCTTTATTAAATTGTGCATGGGTTATAAAATAACAAATAATAAAGCAACTGCTAATGGCTGCTTTGCGCAGTTTGTATCTGTTCATATTTAATTAATGGAAGAAAGCAAAACAGGTTGAAAACGGTTAGTAATATTAAATACACTCATACCGCTCTTGGTCCAGCAAATCAATAAATCATTATACGGTATTACATCAATAAAATACTGGCCGTTTTGTATTTCTGTTTTAAAAACCGGGTTAAACGCCTGGCTGATATTAAAAACGATTAAACCTCTTTGTGCATCGCACACATATAAAGCGCTATCCTGGTAGCCAAGCCCCAACGGCTCCGTCAGATCGCGGCTGGTAACCTGCACGGGTTTGGTTACATCTTTTATATTATATACAGCCAAAATACTTTGCGTGCCACCACCGCAAGCCACATTGGTACGTAAGGTGGCATACGCAACGGTGTCTTTTGCTACCACGGGGTCGCAACGCCGCATTACTGTTGGAGAAATTGCTTCGCTGAGTTTAACGGGGTTATCGGGCATATCAAGAGAAAAAATATGCACCACACTGGTAGAACCAATAAATAATTTGTCTTTAAACGGAAAAATGGTTTCAATTTCAAAACCAACCGCAATGGTTTTTACTTTTTGCGGGTTGGCCGCATCGCTGATGTTAAATACGTTCAGGTTCTGTTTATCTACAGAATAGAGATAGTTGTTTACAATAGTAAAGCGTGCCATACTGCCACCGCTGCCCGTGGTGGTTTTAGCACTGCTATTGCCTTCTTTGGTACAGCTTAAATACAGGCCTGCGCTTAGTAATAAAAATAGTAGTTGCTTCATAATGGATAGGTTTAATGGTTAACGGCGGCAGGTGGCTTTAATATTTGATTGTAAGACCCAATCAATCACAATTCCCTTAGATGGATCGGGGCATACAAATGCGCCGCTATTGGGCGGATAGTTTGACTGCACAACCGGAAAGGCATCCTTTATTCTTTTTACAAAACTGGCGTTAGCGGGGTTGGCCAGGTTCAGCACTACAAGGTCGGGGCCGTTATTGGTATAGAGATAGCCATTTTTTATAGCTATTTCTGTGCAGAGAGGTATTTGCAGGAAGGCTATTTTTTTAGGGGCAGCGGGGTTGCTGTTGTCAACCACATGAATGCCGGTGCCAAGGTCGTTTTGAAAAAGATAGCTGCCGTATGCATAAATTTTACCCGCACGGCTGGTGGCGGCCGGGGCATTGATACTAATGTCTGTTATATTTTTTACCGGGGCATAAACCGGCACCCATGCCTCAGTGGAGGATGAGGGCGGTTCTGGCGGGGTGCAGTTAAAAGCCAGCAAGGCCGGCAGTAAGTAAAAAAGGCGGTGCATTTTCATACGCAGTGGGCTTATTGGTTGTTTTGCTTGACAGTGACCCAAAGGCATTTGCTGCAACACATTTGTTATTTTTTAAAGTTGACTTTTAAATTACAAGTTCAATTTTTCCACACCCGTTAATAACTATACTTAAGCCCCTGCAATAGGCAAGCATTATATTTGCCCGGTTTAGCTTGTTGCATTGGCAGAAAGGCCCGCTGGGCTTTTTTTAAAAGATGAAGGGTGCCCCGATAACAGGACACAAATCCATTCGGGGTTTTCAACGAGCAACAACTGTTGAATATTTTGCTACCGCTGGTAACAACAAAAAATGGTGTATTAAAATGGCAGAAAAAGAAAAGAATTTATTTGACTATACAGAAGACAGTATTAAAACACTGGAGTGGCGTGAACATATACGCCTGCGGCCGGGTATGTATATTTGTAAACTGGGTGATGGCAGCAGTGCCGATGATGGCATTTATGTGCTGCTGAAAGAAGTGGTGGATAACTGTATTGATGAGCATACCATGGGCTATGGCAAACAGGTAGAAATTACTATTGAAAAAGGAACGGTAACGGTGCGGGATTATGGCCGCGGCATTCCTTTAGGTAAAGTGGTGGATGTGGTGAGTAAAATTAATACCGGTGCCAAATACGATAGTAAAGTGTTTCAGAAAGCCGTGGGCTTAAACGGTGTGGGTACAAAAGCGGTAAATGCTCTGAGCAGTTATTTTAAAGTAACGGCTTTCAGAGAAGGCAAAGAAAAAACTGCCGAGTTTGAGAAAGGTATACTGGTAAAAGAACACAAAGAACTAAAAACTACAGAAGGCAATGGCACGCTGGTAAGTTTTATACCAGATGATACGGTGTTTAAAAACTTTCATTTTATACACGAGTACCTGGATAACCAGTTGTGGAACTACTGTTACCTGAATGCCGGCCTTGTTATTAATTACAATGGCAAAAAATATGTTTCTAAAAATGGCCTGCTGGATTTGTTGCAGCGCAAAACCAATGAAGATGAGTTGCGCTACCCCATCATTCATCTGAAGGGGGAGGATATTGAAGTGGCTATTACCCACGAAAATCAATACGGTGAGGAATACTATGCGTTTGTAAACGGCCAGTTTACCACCCAGGGGGGTACCCACCTGCAGGCTTTTAAAGAAGGCTTTGTAAAAACCATCCGCGATTTTTATAAAAAAGATTATGATGCCAGTGATATACGCGGCAGCATCAGTGCGGCTATTTCTGTAAGAGTGCAGGAACCCGTTTTTGAAAGCCAGACAAAAACAAAATTGGGCTCTCAGGTGGTGTATGAAGGCGGCCCCACCATGAAAAATTTTATAGGAGAGTTTTTGGGCAGAGACCTTGATTTGTTTTTGCATAAAAACCCGGCCGTTGCAGAAGCACTAAAAAAACGCATTGAACAAAATGAACGGGAGCGGAAAGAATTAGCCGGCATAAAAAAGCTGGCCAATGAAAGAGCTAAAAAAGCCAACCTGCACAACCGTAAGTTGCGCGACTGCCGCTATCACTACAACGATGAACCAACCGGCAAAGAAAAAGATACCATTATAGAAATGGCAAAAGAAAGCACCATTTTTATAACTGAGGGAGACAGTGCCAGTGGTTCTATTACCAAGGCCCGTAAAGTAGAAACACAAGCTGTGTTTAGTTTGCGGGGTAAACCCTTAAACTGTTTTGGTCTTACCAAAAAAGTGGTGTACGAAAACGAAGAGTTTAACCTGCTGCAACACGCATTGAATATTGAAGAAGGCTATGAAGGATTACGGTTTAATAATATTGTAATTGCCACCGATGCGGATGTGGATGGCATGCACATACGGCTCTTGTTAATGACCTTCTTCCTGCAGTTTTTTCCAGACCTGGTAAAGAACGGCCACGTGTATGTTTTAGAAACGCCGCTCTTCAGGGTACGTAATAAACAGGAAACTATTTATTGTTACGATGAAGCAGAAAAACAGGCAGCGGTAAAAAAATTAGGCGGCAAGCCAGAAATAACCCGCTTTAAAGGGTTGGGAGAAATTTCGCCGGATGAGTTTGCCCGTTTTATTGGAGACCAGATGCGCCTGCAACCTGTAATGTTATTGCCAGAAACACATATACAACAGTTGCTGGAGTATTATATGGGCAAAAACACACAAGAGCGGCAGGAGTTTATTATAGATAATTTAAAGGTAGAATTAGATCTGGTGGAAGAAGGGTAGGTAGCCAGCTGTAGTAGTTCTTTCAACATACTTGCGTCGCACTCTTGTACGGTGGTATATAAAGCAGCTTTGATTAGTTATTAGTTAGCAATTAATAATTAGCAAGGAATGAAAAATCATAACGTGGTAGCTGATAAAAGCTTTTGGTTTGGATTACGGATTATTAAGCTCTTTCAGTACCTGAGAAACCATCAGGTAGAACGTATTTTGTGTATACAATTACTAAGAAGCGGTACTTCTATAGGCGCTAAATATAGAAGAAGCACTGGGCGGCTCATCAAAAAAGGATTTTATTTTTAAACTGGAGATATCCTATAAAGAAGCAAGAGAAACGCATTACTGGTTACGCCTGCTGAAAGAGAGTGAATTATTGGGAACCAAAATGGCGGCCTCTTTCTTAAGTGATTGCGAAGAGTTATTAAAGCTACTTACTGCCATTTTAAACAGCAGTAAAACGCAATAGAAGCATTATTAATTATCAATTATTAATTATCAATTACACATGATTCACATTGTTTTTAACGAAGCGGATGTAGCGGTTTTGCAAAAAGCTATTGAACTGGATGAAACCATGCAGGGGCCCGTGGTGCAGATAAAAGATGATTATGCGGTTGGTCCGCTGGCAAATATTTATGTGGGGGAAGGCATAGAAGCCCGTAAGAATTTTTGGAAAGAAGTATTAGCGGGTACCGATATGGAAGCTAAAGTGGATAGCGGAGAGGTAGATGATTATAAAACGATAGCAGAATTGGTGGGCACGTTGCGCCGCAATGAAGAAGAAAAAGTATGGATATGGGCCGCACAGAACAAACACGATGTAAGCGGTTATTACTGGATGCTGCAGTATATGAAAGAGTTTCAGGGCCGGGTATACATTCTGTATTTAAATAATCTGCCATTTATAAATGAAAAGGGATTGATTTTTTATCCGGAGTGGTTATCGGCCATCCCACCCAAAGAATTTTTAAAAGCAAAAAAACTATCACGCCCCATTACATTAAGTGAATTTGAGGTTGACCCCGATGAGTGGACAAAAATCTGCAACGAAGAAAAAGGCGTACGCATTTTAGAAGGTGGTAAAAAACTGGTGCAGTATGATTATGATTTTTATGATGCTGACCTGAAAAAATTTATTACCGCAGATTGGCAAAAGGGCAGTAAAATTATACACCAGTTTTTAAGTAAGAATAAACATACAACAGGCGATATGTTTATGTTGTGGCGACTTAAAAAAATGATTACTGAAGGATTGCTGGATGTGCAGGGCGAATTAAAAAACATGAAAGATTTTGAAGTGAAGCAAAAACAAACAGAACCGGCAATAACAACCGCAGAATGAAAAGGTGAGTAATGCGTTGCAGCTGAAGGGTGCGACGCAACAATGTTAAATAGTAATACAAAAGATCAATACACAAATAAGACACGATTGTAATGAGTGCAGCCAAAAAAAAGGAAAATATTTTTGAACAGGATGGAGGTATACAGGGCCAGTTTAAAAACTGGTTTCTTGATTATTCTTCTTACGTAATATTAGAGCGTGCAGTGCCTGCGGTGGAAGACGGTTTGAAACCAGTGCAGCGCCGCATATTGCACGCCATGAAGGAAATGGACGATGGGCGTTTTAATAAAGTAGCAAATATTATTGGGCAGGCCATGCAATACCATCCGCATGGTGATGCCAGTATTGGTGATGCATTGGTAAATCTGGGCCAGAAAGATTTGCTGATAGAAACCCAGGGTAACTGGGGCGATGTACGCACCGGCGATGATGCAGCTGCTGCCCGTTACATTGAAGCACGCCTTTCTAAGTTTGCATTAGATGTGGCCTTTAATAATAAAACCACGGAGTGGCAACTGAGTTATGATGGCCGCAAGAATGAACCGGTGGTACTGCCAATGAAATTTCCTTTATTGCTGGCACAGGGCGCTGATGGTATTGCTGTTGGGTTATCTACTAAAATTTTACCTCATAATTTTTGTGAGCTGATTGATGCTTCTATTAAATACCTGCGCGGTAAACGGTTTGAATTGTTTCCTGATTTTCAGACAGGCGGCATGATTGATACCACCAATTACAACGAAGGAAAACGGGGAGGCAAAGTAAGGGTGAGAGCACATATTGAAGAGCTGGATAAAAAAACATTGGTGATAAAAGATGTGCCGTACAGCGTTACCACCACGCAACTGATGGATAGCATTGTTAAAGCCAATGATCAGGGGAAAATAAAAATTAAAAAAGTAACCGACAATACTGCTGCAGAAGTAGAAATACAAATAGATCTGGCCCCGGGTATTTCTCCGGATATTACCATTGATGCGTTGTATGCATTTACCGATTGTGAAATCAGTATTTCGCCCAACGCTTGTGTTATTGTAGACCATAAGCCGCAGTTTTTAGGAGTACATGAGTTATTGCGGGTGAGTGCTGATAACACAAAAGAATTACTGCGCCGCGAACTGGAAATAAAACTGGCCGAACTGCAGGAAAAATGGCATTACACTTCGCTTGAAAAAATATTTTTTGAAGAAAAGATTTATAAAGAGCTGGAGAAAAAGCATGCCACCTGGGATAAGGTGCTGGAAGCAATTGCCGATGCTTTTGCACCTTTCAGAAAGCAGCTGCGCCGGGATATTACCAGAGAAGATATTGTAAAGCTTACTGAAAAACCGGTACGCCGTATTTATAAATTGGATATTGATGAGTTAAACGAACAGATTAAGGGACTGGAAGCAGATATAAAACAGGTAAAACATCACCTGGCAAACCTGGTAGATTATGCAGTGGCTTATTACGAAGGGTTATTAAGCAAGTATGGCAAAGGCCGTGAACGTAAAACAGAAATAAAACTGTTTGAAGCCATACAGGCAAAACAGGTGGCCATTGCAAACACCAAATTATATGTTAACCGCGAAGATGGTTTTGTGGGCGCCAGCCTGAAAAAAGATGAGTTTGTGGCAGACTGCTCTAATCTGGATGATGTGATAGTTTTTACCAAACGCGGTATTATGAAAGTGGTGAAGGTTTCTGACAAAGCCTATATTGGTAAAGACATTATACATGTTGCTATTTTTCAGAAAAACGATGAGCGCACCACCTACAACATGATATATGTGGATGGTAAAACGGGCATCAGTTATGCCAAACGTTTTAATGTTACCGGCATTACCCGCGATAAAGAGTATGATTTAACCAAAGGAGATGATAAAAGTAAGGTGCATTATTTTTCTGTAAACCCCAACGGGGAAGCAGAAATGGTAAAAGTAGTACTCACTCCCAGCAGCACGGCACGCATAAAAGAGTTTGAATTTTATTTTGAAGAGCTGGAAATAAAAGGCCGCAGCAGTATGGGTAACCAGGTTACCAAGTATGCCATTAAATCGGTTAAGTTTAAGGAAGCCGGCCGTTCAACACTCAGTGCTAAAAAGCTTTGGTTTGATACACAGTTTGGCCGTTTAAATACAGAGCAGAAAGGCCAATACCTGGGCAGCTTTGACCCTGAAGATAAAGTGCTGGTATTTTATAACGATGGCAATTATGAAATAACCGATCAGGAGCTGACACAAAAAATAGATGCAGAAAAGGTGTTGCTGATACAAAAGTTTCATGCAGACAAAATTGTATCGGCAGTATACCTTGATAAAAAGAATTTACAATACAACGTTAAGCGCTTTAAAATAGAAACCACCACACTGCGCAATAAGTTTTTGTTTATTAAAGAAGGCGAGGGCAATGTGCTGGAAGCAGTAACTACCGATGAGGAGCCAATACTTGCCGTGCAGCAGGGCCGGGGCGACCAGGTGCGTAAAGGCAAATTTAAAATAGCTAAAGTGGTAGATATAATGGGTTGGAAAGCTGTTGGCGCCAAGCTGCTTGATTTTAGTAAGAGTGTGAAAATGGAGTGGGAGAAAAAAGCCGGTGCCGATAATCAACCCGAATTGTTTTAGTAAAGTAATTGTTAGCCAACAGCAGTGCTATCATCGGCTCCGGTTGCGTCGCACACTTCAACACGAGAACAGGTATGAGCTAAAAGGCAAGCATGTAAGGCCATAAACCTTATGACCATGCCTTTTACCACAGGTGAAGGGTGCGACGCAACGCTGCTGAACCAGATGTGCTGCTGGTACCAAAATATAACAGCTGGCTATAAAGAAGTTTGTAATTAATCTTCTCCGTTTAAAAGCTCTCTTTCTATTTCTTCCATTTGTACAATATCCCAGGCTTCGCTTTCGGTGGGGGTAATATTCATAATCTCCAGTAGTCCCAAATCATCTAAATGCGATTCAGTATTTGCCGGCAGATGGCAAATAACAAAAGACTGATTGGCTTCGTAAAACTGTTGCTGGCTGTTAACCAGTGTTTCCGCAGCAGCGTCGTCAATAGTTTCAATGTCTTTACAATTCAGAATTACGTTTTTGACATCTTTTTGCAGGTATGAAGCCAATAATTGCTCCAGTTCTGCTGTCATATTAGCAGCCAGGTACTTTTCCTGAATGGTTATGACATGAAATTTTTCTTTGGTATCTGATTTGACATTCATATTTCTTACAATTAAAGGCCTGTTAATTCGTTCCGGATAGAGAAACTTTTTCACATTTGATACGTACCTGTTGATAACGATGCGGGGCTTAAACAGCCTGCAACTATTGTCAAAAATATTCGTTATTATTGTATTACCCATAAATCCTTGAAAACATGGATAATAATTTTTCAGCACAGGTAAAAGAAATCATCTCATACAGCAGGGAAGAAGCCCTGAGATTGGGAAACGATTTTATAGGCACAGAGCATCTTTTGTTAGGCATGATACGCGAAGGCGACAATACCGCCGTTAAAATACTCAAAAGTTTTAATGTGGATTTGTACGAACTGCGAAAGGAGATTGAGCTGGCTGTTAAAGATAAAACTGGTAAAAACATTGCCAATATTAACAGCTTGCCCTTAACCAAGCAGGCCGAAAAAGTAATACGTGTAACTGTTTTAGAAGCCAAGGCTCTTAAAAGCCAAACGGTGGAAACAGAACACCTGATGCTTTCTATTTTAAAGAACAAAGAAAATATTGCTACGCAAATATTAAATCAGTTTGACGTGGATTACGATTTATTCAGAAATGAATTGAGCACAGTAAAAGGCAATGATGTGCGCAGCGAATACAGCGAAGAGAATGATGATGATTTTGATGAAGAAAAGAAATATTCGCAGCAGCAAAAATCAAAAGGTGCAGGTGCCGCTAAAAGCAAAACACCCGTGCTTGATAATTTTGGAAGAGATATTACCCGACTGGCCGAGTCAGGATCATTGGATCCTATTGTTGGCCGTGAAGAAGAAATTGAAAGAGTATCGCAGATATTAAGCCGCCGTAAAAAGAACAATCCTATTTTAATTGGTGAACCGGGTGTGGGTAAAACCGCTATTGTGGAAGGGCTTGCGCTGCGCATTGTTCAACGCAAGGTTAGCCGCGTGTTATTTGATAAGCGGGTGGTAAGTTTAGACCTTGCTGCGCTGGTGGCTGGTACCAAGTACCGTGGGCAGTTTGAAGAGCGTATGAAGGCTATTATGAACGAGCTGGAAAAAAACCGTGATGTGATTTTGTTTATTGACGAGATACATACCATTGTGGGTGCCGGTGGCGCCAGCGGTTCATTAGATGCTTCTAATATTTTTAAACCTGCTCTTGCCCGGGGCGAGTTGCAATGCATTGGCGCTTCTACATTGGATGAATACAGAATGTACATTGAAAAAGACGGGGCATTAGACAGACGCTTTCAAAAGGTAATGGTAGAACCGCCCAGTGTGGATGAAACCATACAGATATTAACCAATATACAGAGTAAGTACGAGGATTATCACAACGTTTCTTACAGTAAAGAAGCCATTGATGCCTGTGTAAAATTAAGCGACCGTTACATGACCGATCGTTTATTGCCAGACAAAGCCATTGATGTGCTGGATGAAGTGGGCGCAAGGGTACACCTAAAAAATATCAATGTTCCGCAGGAGATAGTAGATCTTGAAAAGAAGATTGAAGATGTGAAGAATGAAAAAAACAAGGTGGTTAAAAGCCAGAAGTTTGAGGAAGCTGCTTCTTTAAGAGATACAGAAAAAAGACTGCAGGAAGAACTGGAAGCTGCAAAAGCTAAATGGGAAGAAGAAAGCAAACACAAACGCTACCCTATAGATGAAGAGGCTATTGCAGAAGTGGTAAGTATGATGACGGGTATACCTGTAAAACGCATGGTGCAGGCCGAAACTGAGAAGTTGCGTAAGATGAGCGATGATATGAAGGCTATGGTAATTGGCCAGGACGAAGCTATTGTGAAAGTGGTGAAAGCGATACAGCGTAACCGTGTGGGTTTAAAAGATCCTAAGAAACCCATTGGTACGTTTATATTTTTAGGTCCTACCGGTGTGGGTAAAACAGAGCTGGCCCGTGCATTAGCACGCCATATGTTTGACTCTGAAGATGCACTCATACGGATTGATATGAGCGAGTATATGGAGAAGTTTACAGTAAGCCGTTTAATTGGTGCCCCTCCCGGCTATGTGGGTTATGAAGAAGGCGGGCAGTTAACAGAAAAAGTACGCCGCAAACCATACAGTGTTATTTTGCTGGATGAAATTGAAAAAGCGCATCCGGA
>JANRMC010000201.1:0-11397 GCA_033761915.1 Flavihumibacter sp. | reverse complement strand
ATCTCATTTCGGCTATTCTATAAAACTGGTGTTGTGGCAATGGCGGCTTAAACTGTTACACTATTTATTAAACAGTCCGGTGGGTGGTATTCTTTATAAAATGAAAGTGTGGTTGCGCCTGGAAAACCTTTAAGTTTGAATTATTAATTTACAGAATGATACATTTTTTTAAAAATATTGCAGGACAATTGAAAAAGGGGAATCTTTCCATCTTATTACAATTCAAATACCTACTAACCTGGCGTCAATCGGTTCAACCATCGGTTAGTTCAGTCTCCAACCGGTGGCCGTGGCTTACCTTTGATGCTATTGATTTTTTAAAAAAAACAATCAAGAAAGACAACGCAGTATTTGAATTTGGCGGTGGCGGCTCAACACTGTTTTTTTTAGATCATGCAAAAGAAGTGGTTACGGTAGAACATGATGGCGCATGGTTTTCTGATTTAGTAAAAATTATTGGCAATAACCACTATTGGAAAGGCACATTTATTGAACCTGAAGCAACTGAGCGGCACGGTAACCCAGCTATTGTTAATGACTATGCATCGGACGACACCGGCTTTAAAAAATTCAGTTTTAAAAAATACGCAACAGCCATTGATTCATACAACGACAATTACTTTGATATTGTTTTGGTTGATGGCCGTGCCAGAACCAGTTGTATTGCGCATGCCATCAACAAAATAAAACAGGGGGGCCTCTTAATTGTTGATAATGCTGAGCGGCAGTATTATTTTGCTGAAAATAAGCTTGCCATTGAAACGCATTTCAACCTGATTCAGAATCATTGGGGGGCCGTGCCTTTTTCGTCCAGCTTTTCAAAAACTGCCATCTGGCAACGTAAATAAGGTATATGAATTTAGCGCCAATAATATTAATAACGTATAACAGGCCACATTTTACAAAACGAACGTTACAAACACTATCAGAAAATAAAGAAGCAGCCAGCTCGCAACTTTTTGTTTTCTCAGATGGACCTAAAGAAAAAGCCCCGGCTGAGCTTGTTGAAAAAATTGATGAAGTCCGGAGATTGGTGACCAGCAAGAATTGGTGTGGCAAAACAACTTTAATTACCTCGGTAACTAATAAAGGATTGGCACAATCTGTTATTGAAGGCGTTTCAACAATAATGAATGAATATGGCCGTGCAATTGTTATTGAAGATGACGTAGAACTTTCGCCATATTTTCTTCAGTTTATGAATGAGGCATTAGATAAGTACCAAGACAATGAAAAAGTACTGAGTATCGGATCATGGAATTATTACTACCACACCGGCAGTACTACTACTTTCTTTACTCATTTACCAGACACAATAGCCTGGGCTACCTGGAAACGGGCCTGGAATCTTTTTGAACCAGATAGCAATAAATTATATCAACAGTTACAACAACAGAATAAAATACATCTCTTTAATGTAAACGACCGGTTTAATTATGAGCAGATGCTGCAACAGCAAATTGATGGCAAAGTAAGCTCATGGGCCATTCGTTGGACTGGTACTGCCGTTCTTAACAATACACTCACACTGTATCCTTCCCAATCTCTTTCTAAGCACATTGGTTTTGGCAGTGATTCTACCCACGTAAAGTCGGCTGATTATAACAAAGATTTGCTATTGGCAAAAGAGCCCGTTGTAATTGATACAATACCCGTTCTTGAAAACTTTGATGCGGTAAATGCATGGATTGATTTTGAAGAAAATATTCGTCCTGTAAAAACTTCTGTAAAGAAAAAAATAAAACAATTAATCCTTCAGCCACTACAAGCCCTCAAACAACAACGTATTTTAAGAAGATTTAAAAACCTTTTTAAAAAGCCTAAATACGGCTGGTCTGGCTCCTACGCTTCCTGGCAGGAAGCCAAAAGCTATTGTACCGGTTACGATGCCCAGCCAATTATAGATAAAGTAAGAGCCGCCGCCGTTAAAGTTAAAAATGGCGAAGCTGCCTATGAAAGAGATGGTGTGCTGTTTGATAAAATTTATTACTCATGGCCATTGTTGTCGCACCTGTTACTGGCTGCCCACCAAAATAATGGCAAGCTATCTGTGCTGGACTTTGGTGGTTCGCTGGGCACCAGCTATTTTCAAAACAGGCATTACCTGCAGCAATTGCAAAACGCACAATGGAGCGTGGTGGAGCAGCAACACTATGTTACCATCGGTAAAAATGAAATTGCCGGCAATGGACTCAATTTTTTTTACACACCGCAGGAAGCCATTGAACAACGCGGTCCCCACAATGTGTTGCTCATTAATTGTGTGCTGCCCTATATAGAAAAACCGTACGAATTGCTGCAGCAGCTAAAACAACACAACTTTGATACTATCATTATAGAAAGTACCTATTTCAACTACCAGCCATTTGATAGAATTTGTATACAAAAAGTGCCCCCGGCTGTGTACGATGCCTCCTACCCCTGCTGGTTGCTTAATTACCAAAAAATAAAAGACCAGTTTACAGATGTATACGCCATAGCGGCAGAATATGAAACCGGCATTTATATTTATGTAGACGGAGAAAAAGTAAACTACAAAAGCTTAGTTTTAAAAAGAAAATAAACACATGCATTACACCGCACACCCCACCGCTGTAATAGATGAAGGCTGCCAGATTGGAGAAGGCACCAGAATCTGGCATTTCACTCATGTAATGCCCGGCTGTGTTATAGGCAATAATTGCAATCTTGGTCAAAATGTGGTGGTGTCTCCGCAGGTGGTGTTAGGTAATAATGTAAAAGTGCAAAACAACGTATCTATCTACACCGGTGTGGTCTGTGAGGATGATGTGTTTCTTGGCCCCTCTATGGTATTTACCAATGTAATTAATCCACGCAGTGCTATTGTAAGAAAGCACGAATACCAGACAACACTGGTAAAAAAAGGAGCCAGCATTGGTGCCAATGCCACTGTTATTTGTGGCAATACCATTGGCGAGTATGCCCTTATTGGTGCCGGTGCCGTAATTACTAAAAATGTGCCTAACTATGCATTGGTGGTGGGCAACCCCGCCAAACAAATAGGCTGGGTAAGTCAGTATGGCCACCGCCTGCAGTTTAACGCAAACGGGTTAGCCCAATGCCCCGAAAGCGGACAGCAATACCGCCTGCACCATAACAGCGTGCAGTTAATAGCCTGATATTTTTTTGTTACCAGCAGCAGTTCGCAGCGCAACAGTGGTTGCTCGTTGCAAACCCCGATCTTGATTTGTGCCATGCTATAGGGGCAAACTTCAACAGTAAGTAAAAAATGAGGCTACGTTCTTTTTTTGACTTTTTATTTTTTACTTTTTAATTCTTAAGAATTCAGCATAAAGATTCAACTGTACAATTGTGCGACGCAACGGCTGCCCAACCGGAGTTACCCATGCCGGCTATCTAACAACCATAACCATCATCAGCAGGCAGCCCCTTAGTATGGGCAAAATTTCGTTTCTTCGTACCCATAATATAAAGCACAGCATGGCATCTGTTATAGCTACCATTTTAAATAGTGAATACTTCAGTAACCGGCCACCCGTTTTAATAGATATTGGTGCCAGCGGAGAAATAAATGCCAAATGGAAAGCCATTGCACCCTACTCCATTTGTATTGCTTTTGATGCAGACGACCGCGAGTTTAACGTAAGCGCCAGCACCAGCAGTGGCTATAAAAAATTAATTACCATTAACCGCATTGTAAGTGCCACACCGGTTCAGCAGGCCGCCTTTTATTTAACGGCATCGCCTTTTTGTTCCAGCTTATTAGAACCGGCTTTTGATAAACTGGCACCATGGAGTTTTCAATCTTTATTTGCCACCAATAAAAAAATTGAATTGCCTGCCACCACCATTGCTGCCGCATTGCAGCAGGCTGGTGTTGATTATATAGATTGGTTTAAAACCGATACGCAGGGCACCGATCTCAGATTATTTTTAAGTGTGCCCGATGCAGTAAAGCAACAAATACTGGCGGCAGAATTAGAGCCCGGCATATTAGACGCCTACCATGGAGAAGATAAATTGTATAGCATTTTAGAAATACTGCCGCAGCACCAGTTCTGGCTATCGTCAATGGAAGTAAAAGGCACACAGCGTTTAAAAGAAGCGCTGGTATCGCAGGCAGGAAGATTAACCGCCAGCAGGGGGCTTCGCAAATCTCCGGGTTGGGCCGAGCTTTGTTTTTTAAAGCAACCCGTGCAGAAAGGTAAAAGAGAATTGTTGTTACTCTATGTATTTGCATTGATTGAAAAACAATATGGATTTGCCATAGAAGTAATGGATGCTGCTTTGCAACAATACGATGATGCTATTTTTACGCAATGCCGCCAGCAAGCCTTTGCCCTGTTAAAAAAACAGCAATGGAAAATACCGGTGGTAATGATAAAAAAGCAATTACAAAAACTATATACCAAACTGGGCATAGCAGATTACAGTGCCGGTTAAAGCCGCAGCAGAAACAGTATTTACATGCTTAACTTTTGTACACTCTTTGATAGTAATTATTTAACCCGCGGGCTGGCCATGTACCAGTCGCTGGAAAAAGTGTGTCCGCAATTTCACCTCTATATTTTTGCGTTTGATGAAGAATGCCTGCAATACCTGCAACAGCAGGCTGCGGCTTACCCGCATTGCACCGTTATTTCTTTGGCACAATTTGAAGATGCCGCACTGCTGGCTGTAAAACCACAGCGCAGTATTGCAGAATATTGCTGGACCTGCACCTCCTCCACCATCTTATACTGTATTCAAAAATTTCAGCTGCCGCACTGCACTTATATAGATGCAGACATGATTTTTTATAACAACCCGCAGGTATTGGTAGATGAAATGGGTGATAACGATGTGCTGATTAGCGAACACCGCTACACCCCGGCTTACAACCAAACAGATTACAGTGGTATTTACTGTGTGCAGTTTATGTGTTTTAAAAATACCACCAACGGACTTTATATTTTAAACTGGTGGAGAGAACGCTGCCTGGAATGGTGTTATGCCCGTTTAGAAGATGGCAAATTTGGCGACCAAAAATATTTAGACGATTGGACCACCCGCTTTACCGGCGTACATGTAATGCAACACCGTGGTGGTGGCCTGGCACCCTGGAATGTGCAGCAATACATTGTAAGCAATGGTCCCGCAATTACATACAACGGTGTGGCAACACCCCTTGTTTTCTTTCACTTTCATGGGGTTAAATTTTACACCAACAATAAGGTTTCGTATTGCGGTGCCTTGTACGAGCTGGATGATGCTGTAAAAAAATATTTATACCAACCCTATGTTTTAAAATTGCTGCAACTGCAACAGCAATTACAACAGCAAGGCTATACCAATAACAACGGTGCCCGGCAAACAGCCCCCGCTGTATCAGCCATCTGGCTTCAGTTTATTAAAAGCAGTTTGCAGCAAATAAAAAAAGGCAAGGCCTCTCCTTTACAGATTAAATGGTTTAATTTTAGCCGGCATAACCATTATTACCGCATCGACAAATTTTAGCTAAGCAGTATGGCATACCTTATCGATTTAAAGACATTTACAGATAAAAGAGGCAATCTGACCGTAATAGAGAAAACCATCCCTTTTGATATTAAGCGCATTTTTTACATTTACGGAGTAGACGATTCTGCAAGAGGTGGCCACCGCCATAAAAAAACACTGCAAGCTGCTATTTGTATACAAGGCTCCTGCCATATTAATAATAATGATGGCAGCAAAACAGAAGAGTTTGTGCTGGATCAACCCAATAAATGCCTTATTCTGGAGCCCAACGACTGGCATACTATGGACAATTTTACCCCCAATGCAATATTGATGGTATTGGCATCTGAATATTTTGACGCCAATGATTATATCTTTGAGCCCTATGGCAATAATTGATTACGAAAACCTGGGTAAAGCCAACCAGCAATTTTTTGATGAATACCGCCTTGCCTTTGATAAGGTAATGAACAGCGGCTGGTATATTTTAGGAAATGCCGTAAAAGAATTTGAAACCGAATATGCAGCCTATTGCGGCACCAACCATTGTGTTGGCACCGCCAACGGATTGGATGCTTTAATCCTTTCACTCAAAGCCTTCAATTTTACCGCAGGCAGCGAGGTAATTGTTCCTTCCAATACATATATAGCCACCATACTGGCCATTGTGCACAACGGACTTAAACCGGTATTAGTAGAACCCGATATTGAAACCTACAATATAGACCCGCATAAAATTGAAGCAGCCATTACCCCGGCTACCAGGGCCATCATGGTAGTACATCTTTACGGTAAGCTTTGCCAGATGGATGTTATAAATACCATTGCAGAAAAACACCATTTAAAAGTTATTGAAGACTGTGCCCAGGCCCATGGTGCACACCTTAACGGTATTAAGGCAGGTAATTGGGGGCATTTTGGAGCACATAGCTTTTACCCCACCAAAAACCTGGGAGCATTGGCCGATGCCGGGGCCGTTACCTGTAACGATGCATCTTTGAAACAATCTATTACCACCCTGCGTAACTACGGTTCTCAGGTTAAGTATTATAACGAAGTGGTGGGGTATAACAGTCGCTTAGATGAAGTGCAGGCAGCTTTTCTTTCCATTAAACTTAAGAAGCTGGATGCTATAAATGAGCATAAACGAACACTGGCCGCATTATACCAGCAGCATCTGAAAAACGATTTTATAAAACCAGTGGTGCAGCCCGGCTTTTACGATGTGTTTCATATTTACAATATCCGGCACCCTAAAAGAGATGCCTTAAAAGAATACCTGCTTAAAAACGATATCAAAACAGAAATACATTACCCCGTGGCGCCCAACCGCCAAAAGGCAATGGCGGGTATTTTAGATGGTATTGAAACCCCGATTGCTGAATTAATTCATAAAACCACTTTAAGCTTACCCATTTCTTTTTGCCATACCGTGGCCGATGTGGAACGGGTAATTGAAGTAATGAATAAATTTTAACCATGGGAGAAATAAGAAAGCAAACCATACAATCTTCCTTTCTTTCTTATATTGGTTTTTTTATTGGCGCCATCAATACCTGGCTGTTTACCAAAGAAGGATTATTTACTACCGAACAATACGGCTTAACCCAGGTAATTATTTCCATTTCTCAAATACTGGCACCGCTGGCTACCCTGGGTACCACAGCTTTCATCAGCCGCTTCTTTCCCTATTATTTTGAAAAGCTCAGCAATAAAGAAAACGATATGCTGGGAATGGCCGTGCTGGTTACCGGCGTAGGGGCCTTACTGGTGTTTTCTGGCTGCCTTATTTTTGAACCTTTTGTCATTCGTAAGTTCTCAGAAAAGTCCAAGCTGGTGATAGATTACTATTACTGGACGCTTGTCTTTTCCTTTTTCTTTCTCTGCTTTACCCTGCTGGAAAGTTATATGGGGGCTCTTAAAAAAACCGTGCTGCCCAATTTTATGAAAGAAACCGGCTACCGATTGCTGGTATTACTTTTAGTGGCAGCCTACCTGTTCCGATGGATTAATTTCAGCCAGTTTGTTATTGGTTTTTGTTGTACCTACTTTATTATAAGCACTGCAATTATTATTTATTTAAAAAGCACTCATCAATTTTACCTCAATTTTAAAAGAAGCAACATAACCAAAGAAAAAGCCAAAGAAGCAGCGCAGTTTTCTGGTTTTGTTTACTTGGGTCTGGTAGTAAATAATATTGCCAAGCAAATGGATAATCTGGCTATTGCCGGTAACAAAGGCCTGGCGTTATCTGGCATTTATACCTTTAACCAGTTTTTAGCTGCCATTATACAAGTGCCCTACCGTGGCTTGCAAGCCATTGCCGGCGCTTTAATTGCCGAGCATTGGAAGAATGATAACCGGGCAGAAATCAGTCGCATTTACAGCCGCTCTTCTATTAACATGCTTCTGATTGGCTGTTTTCTTTTTATCAATATATGGCTTAATTATTCTGAAGGGTTAAACTGGTTGGGCGTAGACCCTAAATACCAAACCGGTAAAACCGCTTTTATTATTCTCTCTATTTTTAATATAGTTGAATTAGGTACCGGCGTTAATTATCCGGTTTTATGGTATTCAAAAAAATGGCGTTTTGAATTTTGGGGCGGCCTGTTTTTACTGGCCCTTTCAGTGCCGCTAAATATTTACATGGCCCGTTGGTATGGCATGATAGGTGTGGCCTATGCTCAATTAATTACCTACACGCTTTACAATACCATTCGCCTGGTGTATATAAAACTGCAGTTTAACATGTGGCCCTTTAGTATAAAAACTATTTATGCCTTGCTGGTGGCGGCAGCTTGTTACCTGCTGGTTTCTTATACCACCCAATCGCTGCAGGGCTTTTTAAGCATGGTGGTGCGCAGCTTGTTTTTCTCCACCATCTTTATTGGCAGCGTATTTGCGCTACAGCTAACCCCCGATGCCAACCAATTATTAACCGTAATAAAAAATAAACTACGTAAAAAATAGCACTGCGGCTGAAGTGAGTGACACAACGATGCTGACCGGAGTACCAACAGCCGGTAAAAAAATTAAATCCATCTTATAAAAGACTGCGCCCTGCTCACTATGGTCGGCAGGGTATTTTTTTGGGTAGCCAGCGGCGGCAAAAAGGGCAGCCGTTGTTGCGTCGCACCCTTCAGCAGCAACGCTTTATTCAGCCTTGGCCAAAGCCAAAACTTTCCTATATTTGCGGCTCAAATAAGTTCTTGGCAACATGATCAGTAGAAGAAATATTCGGGTTAAGGTAATGCAAAGTTTATACACCCTGGAAACCCTGGAAGGGGGTGATATTAAACCCGGAGAACCTAAAAGAATACTGCAAAAGCATTTTGATCTTACACAACAACTGGCCACCTACCTGGTGCATTGCCTTTTACAGGTTGCCCGCTATGCCGAAACAGATGCCCGGCAAAAAGCCAGCAAACACCTGCCTACCGCAGAAGATTTAAACGTAAACACCAAAATAGCCGGCAACGAATTAGTTTGGAAAATACTGGAACAGGAATCTTACATAAAAGCCGTAGAAGCTTATAAGCCAATACATAAAGAAGACACGGAAATTACCCGTAAAATTTATTTAACCCTGCTGGAAACCCCAGAATACAAAGAGTATGTAAACACCAGCGGCCGCACCCCACAGGCAGAGAAAAAAATGCTGGAGTTTATTTTTACCACTCTGATGTTGCCCAACGAAGATTTTACCAATTACACAGAAGATAATTTTACCAATTGGGATGACGATTGCGAAATGATGGAATTACTGGTAATGCATTACCTGCAAAAACCCGGCAGCTTAAACTTTCTATCGCTCATCAGTCGTGATAAGCTGAAATTTGCTGAAGACCTTTTAGAGGCCGTGCAGAACCGTAAAGAAGTTACCATGGACCTGATTAAGCCACGCCTTAAAAACTGGGACCCCGAGCGTATTGCCATTTTAGACATGGTGTTAATGCAAATGGGCGTTTGCGAATTTTTGTATTTTGAAACCATACCCCCTAAGGTTACTATTAATGAATATATTGACCTTGCTAAAGCCTACAGCACGCCGCAAAGTGGCCAGTTTGTAAACGGCATACTGGATAATATTCATAAAGACCTGGTACGTGAAAACAAGATGCTGAAAACCGATTTTAAAAAAGGCAGTTAACCCGCTTCATCTTATAATGGCTCTTACTACATTTGTAAAAAAAGATACCATGCGTTTAGTGCTTATTTTGGCAGGCTGCATCAGTTTAATGGCCTGCAGAGATTTTAGTAAAAAAACAGAACCCGCAGCAGCAGGACCGGTTCAGCCTTTTCAACCCATGCCGGCAGCCACTGAGGTAAGAGATACCACTAATCTTTCCATTGCCCAATGGGAAACTACAGATAAAGACTTTGGTAAAATAACCGAAGGACAAAAACTGGAAGTGGTGTTTCGTTTTAAAAATATAGGTAACAAGCCGCTGGTTATATCAAGCGTACGCCCCAGTTGCGGTTGCACCGCTGCGGAGCCACCTAAAGAACCCATTATGCCCGGCGAGGAAGGAGCAATTAAAGGCAGTTTTGATAGCAATGGCCGCGTAGGCGTACAAAACAAAACACTGGTGGTAATGGGCAATTTTAAAGCACAGGAAAGTGAAGAACTGCATTTTCATGTGGAAGTGGTAAAAAAGAACGGATAACCTTTTTATAATAGCAATACAAATTAAACAATGACAACAATTATGATTCTCTTACAAGCAGCAGCAGGTGGCGGTGGCACATTCCAACTGCTTTTATTAGGCGGTATGATTTTAGTTTTCTGGTTATTTATGATTCGTCCGCAGGCACAAAAAGCTAAAAAAGCAAAAGCTTTTCAGGCTAACCTGGCCAAAGGCGATAAAATTGTAACCATTGCCGGTATACATGGCACTGTTAATAAAGTAAATGATGATAATACTTTAATGATGGAAACCAGCCCCGGCAGCTATATGAAAATTGAAAGAAGCGCCATTAGTATGGAGTGGAGCGAAGCCGCTAACAAAGGCACGGTGGCCGCTACAGAAAAAAAATAAAAGGCTCTTAAAAAATACTAATCCGAAATTCTCAGAAACCCTTTCTCAGAATTTCGGATTTTTATTTAGCATATAAACATGTATAAAGTTGGCTTAACAGGTGGCATTGGCAGCGGTAAAACAACCGTAGCAAAAATATTTGAAGTGCTGGGCATACCCGTGTACTATGCAGATGATGCCGCCAAACGTTTAATGAATGAGGACCCCGTACTAAAAGCAGCCATCATCCATGCTTTTGGTGCCAAGGCCTATACCAACCATATTTTAAACAGGGCCTATCTGGCCGAAGCTGTTTTTAACAACAAAGAAAAAACAGCGCTTTTAAACAGCCTGGTACACCCCGCCACTATAAAAGATGCAGCCGCATGGGTAAGCCGCCAAACCAGCCCCTATACCCTTAAAGAAGCAGCACTGATTTTTGAAAGCGGCACACAAGCGCAATACGATTTTATAATTGGTGTGGCCGCCCCCAAAGCCCTGCGCCTGCACAGAGCCATGCAGCGCAATAACAGCAGTAAAGAACAGGTGGAGCAGCGCATGCAAAACCAAATTGAAGAAAGCATTAAACTAAAACTCTGCGATGCCATAATTACTAATAACGAAATAGTTCCCCTGCTGCCACAGGTACTGCAATTGCACCAGCAATTACTAAGCAATGCACAAAAAAAATAAATATGGCTTCATTTCCGTTTTGGCCCGATCATTTACTGGCAATCATCTTTGGCATTATCCTTCCGCTGGTTACGGTAAGCCGCACACCCAATAATTTTGAAGAGGTGGTATTTACCCCACGCACCAAAAACCGCTTATACCTGGGCAACAGTTTAGCATTGGGCATAATGGCATTGGTAATAATTATAGTTTGGCTTTGGCAGCAGCGGCCTTTTAGTGCATT
>JANRMC010000200.1:0-65753 GCA_033761915.1 Flavihumibacter sp. | reverse complement strand
AGGCCAGGAAAATGATAAAAAAAAAGAGTTGAAACAGGAGCCTAAAGTTGAAAAGGAAAAGCTGGAGAAAAAGAATGGACAGAGCCTGCTTCCTAAAAAACGGGAAAGTAAAGGCAAAGGTTTAGGGGTGTCATAGTGCATCCCTAAACCATTTTAGTAATTATCAAATGTTGTGCAATGAATATCCAGAATATATTGGAGCTAAGTAAGCAGTTAGAGGTGCTTGGCTTTCACGATGCAGGTAGCTTACTGTTAAAAAGAATCTGTTTTAACCCTGCTAATTTTTATCTGCTGCAAAGAGTGATTAAAGAAAAAGATGTACTGCTATTCAGTTTGTATTTTGAACTGTTACAAAAAACTGATAAATATCGGATGCAATACTATGATGTAACGCTGCAAAAAGCAAACGGTGGTTTAGTTTTGCCTGTTGATGGAGTAAACCCTGCAGAATTAGAAAAACAGATGGTGGCTATTGACTGGAAAAAAGCATTCAGCCTTGATGATAAAAAATCATGGAATGCCGATGACAAATCAACATGGGAAACAGAATCGAGAATTTCAGGCATTATTGAAAGCCTTTCCATACTTGAAAAATCAGAACCGGGAAAAGTTATTGCATCTGCATTGAAACAAATGTTTTGGGCAGGTACTTTGCATCAGGAAATAGTTGGCTCAATCACACTTGTTAAGAATAAAGCAGATGTTAACCAGCGGTTTTATATTTCTGAAGATGGTGCTGGTATAACAACAGATGAGGCCTACCGCTTTCTGCAAAACAAATACATGGAAAAACAATTGCAGCTTAAAAGAAAGCAAGCCGATAATGGAGATGAATCAATTGATGAAGAATCTAATGGCACATCAGGTAGCGGACTACTGAAGAAAAAGCGAATTGCAGGCAGAGGAAAACGAAACAGAGTTAACCAGGATTAAGTAGTATGGACATCTTTCCGCCATTAACTGGCTTTTATGATGCCATTGGCGCTGACACTCGTATCGGTGCATCGCATATCAGCATTTACATGGCGCTGCTGCAGCAATGGAATATAAGCGGAGGGAATAATCCATTTATTATCAAACGGAATCTGGTAATGCAAACAGCTAAAATAAATTCGAGGCAAACATATAATAAGTACATGAATGAATTGAAGGAGTATGGCTACATTAATTATGAGCCATCCGCAAATCAGTTTGAATCGAGTATTATATACTTGAAAAATATGGAAATGAAAACGTAATCATTAATCAATTTCAATCAAGGGAGGTGTGATATGGCAAGTGTGAAACCGGAAATGGTAATTGAAATTTTAAAGAGGCATAATGTGCATATCTCATTGGAGCAGGCTGTCCTGATACTGGACTTTATGTTTAAATTTGCTAAGTTATCATTAACGCAAAACAGAGGCACATGACAGCAGATTTATACATCCGGGTGAGTACAGATGAGCAGGCTGACAAAGGCTACTCACAACGGGACCAGGAGGAACGTTTAAGGAAGTATTGCGAAAACAACCAGATAAAAGTTAGGCAGGTAATTTTTGAAGACCATTCTGCAAAGACGTTTAACCGTCCTAAGTGGAATGGTTTGTTATTTGATTTAAAGAAAAAGAAAAATGCAGTTGATTTTGTTTTATTTTCTAAATGGGATAGGTTTAGCCGCAATGCAGGCGATGCTTATCAAATGATAAATATCCTTCGCAAACTGGGAGTAGAACCACAAGCGATAGAGCAACCATTAGATTTAGCAGTTCCGGAAAACAAGTTGATGCTTGCATTTTACCTGGCTGCACCTGAAGTTGAAAATGACCGCAGGGCATTGAATGTTTTACTTGGAATGAGAAAAGCAAAGAAAGAAGGCAGATGGATGGGAGTTGCACCAGTGGGCTATGCAAATAAAATAACAGAAGATGGAAAAAAATACATAGCTCCTGTAGAACCAGAAGCAAGTATTATGAAATGGGTTTTTGAAACTCTTGCCGAAGGTCAGTTGAATATTGAGCAAATAATGAAACAAGCATTTGGAAAAGGGATAAAAACCTGTCGTTCTAATTTCTGGAATCTGTTGAGAAACCCTGTTTATTGTGGCCGCATATATTTATCTGGTTATAAGGAAGAAGAGTCAAGGCATGTACAAGGGTTGCATCAGCCCATTATTTCCGAGGCACTTTTTTACGATATACAGGATTATTTGAATGGCAAGAAAAAAACCTACCGGGCAAAAGTGGGCAGCATGGATGAACTGCAATTAAGAGGCTATCTCATCTGTCCTAAATGCGGCAAGTTACTTACTGGCAGCGCATCAAAAGGAAGGAATGGGCGGTACTATTATTATCATTGCATATCATCCTGTGGTGCCAGATTCAAAGCAGAAAATGCCAATCAGCTATTTTCAAGTGAGCTTAAAAAATTAGTCCCTAAAGCCGGTATGACTGAAGTTTATAAAGTGGTTTTACAGGAAGAATTTAAAGCCCAAACAAAGTCACAAAGGGAAGATTTAAAGCAAGTAAAGGAAGCATTGGAAAAAGCGAATACGGAGCTTTCAAATGCCCGTAAACTTCTTTTAAGTAACGAAATAGAGCCATCAGAGTACCGTTCTATTAAATCTGATTACGAAAAGAAAATAACCGGGCTTGAATCAAAATTGATAGAGTTATCGCAAGAAGGTAGAAATATAGAACCCTTGCTGAATAAGGCTTTAGCCACTTTAACATCATTGGACAAGCTCTATGAAAAGGCTGACAATAAAGCTAAAAGGGAAATTATTGGTTCGATATATCCCGAAAAACTCGTTTTTGACGGATTTCAATATCGAACCGCCAGATTGAATGAAGCCGTTGCCTTGATATACAGTCTGGACAAGGGTTTCGACGAAAAAGAAAATGGACAAACCGAATCAATTTTCGATTTGTCCACTTTAGTGCCCAGAACTGGATTCGAACCAGCACATCCTTGCGGACGCTGCGACCTGAACACAGTGCGTCTACCAATTTCGCCATCTGGGCATTCAGGGGGGCAAATGTAAGGTGAAAAATATTAACTGCGAAAAACAACAATAATTTTATGCCACTTTCTTTTCGCGGGGTTTCCAGCCAATAATTAGTACCCCGGTTACAATCAGTAATGTGCCAATTATTTGTACAGTGTATATAGGTTCGCCTAAAATAAAATGCGCTTGTAACAGGGTGCTTGCCGGCCCAATGGTAGAAATAATGGCGGCATTATTAGCACCAATTGATTTGGTACCGGTGGCCACCAGCCAGCTGGGTATTACTGTGGCTACAATGGCTATTAAAAAACCATACCCAACAAAACTGCTGCCACTGTTTACAATACCATAATTACCGTTGATTATAAAGTGCAAAAAAATTCCTGCCGTAGAAAAAAGCATGGCATAGGCTGTAAATTTTGTAGGCCCTACCAATGGTATCATACGGCCGCTGCCGGCAATGTAAACAGCAAAAGTTATAGCACACAAAAACACTAAAAAACTACCCAGCAAAAAATGAGGGTTGTTTTTTTCAAAACTCATTTCACCCAAATAAGCCAGTACCACCCCAATATAAGTTAATGCTACCGCCAGCCATTGGCTTTTGCTGCCACGCTCTTTAAAAACAAGCATATTAATCAGCAAAACAAAGGTGGGGTATAAAAAAAGTATCAGCCGCTCAATACCGGCAGAAATATATTGTAGCCCCATAAAGTCAAACAAACTGCTGAGATAGTAGCCAAAAATGCCCAGCAAAAAAATATACAGCCACTGTTTGCCGGTAAGCGTTTTATTGCCCTCTTTTTTATAAGCCAGCCAGGCCATTACCAAGTAAAACGGTAGCGAGAAAAGCATACGCAAAGCCAGCAGCGATAAAACATCGATACTGGTATGCTTAAAGGCATACTTTACAATTACGGCCTTGGTAGAAAAAAATAAGGAGCCAATAACGGTAATCAAAATTCCAACCCATGAAATTTTATGTATTGTTTTTTGTTCCATAAAAATATAAACCCCGGATATTTCTCCGGGGCAATCTATATCATTTTCCCCTTTTGGAACATCCCGATATTATCGGGAAGGGGTAATAGGCGCTTTATACACTCACATTAAAATCGCGGAGGGCATCATTCAAACTTGTTTTAAGATCTGTACTGGGTTTGCGTTTACCAATAATTAATGCACAACCCACCCCATACTCACCCGCTGCAAATTTTTTGGTATAAGAACCCGGTATTACCACACTTCTTGCCGGCACACGGCCTTTCATTTCTACCGGTTCGCTGCCACTTACATCAATAATTTTTGTGCTTTGGGTTAACACCACGTTAGCACCCAGCACGGCTTCTTTTTCCACAATCACCCCCTCCACCACAATACAACGGCTGCCAATAAAACAACCATCTTCTACAATTACCGGACTTGCCTGCAAAGGCTCTAACACACCACCAATGCCCACACCACCACTCAAATGCACCCCTTTACCAATTTGTGCGCAGCTGCCCACCGTTGCCCATGTATCTACCATCGTGCCTTCATCCACATACGCACCAATGTTTACATAGCTGGGCATTAACACCACGTTTTTAGCCAGGTAAGCTCCGTAGCGGGCCACTGCATGCGGCACGGCACGTACCCCTAACTCTTTATAATTTTTTTTCAGCAGCATTTTATCATAAAACTCAAAAGGGGCCACATCCCAGGTTTGCATTTGCTGTATACCAAAATACATCAGTATCGCCTGCTTTACCCACTCATTCACCTGCCATCCATTTTCTGTTGGCGCAGCAGTACGCAGCCGGCCTTTATCCACTTCTTCAATTACCGCTCTAACAGCATCTGTATATTTTGTGTCTTTCAACAGTTCACGGTTACCCCATGCTTCCAGTATCAGTTCTTTCATTATAAAAATTTTGGCGAAGGTAAAGTAGCAAACATAATTTTGAGCCCGGCCATACCAATTCTTTTCAACATCCTTGCGTCGCACACTTGTACAGCACAATATTTTGCAGCAAAAAATAAAATGCAGCACCTCAATTCAAACGCAGCAACACCGTATAATACTTTTACTAACGAAGAATAGTTACACTGCCGCTCAGTTGTGGCAGCCCGTTCTTGCGGTCTATTAAATAATAATAGGTGCCAATTGGCAAAAGCTGGCCATTTAAAGTTCCATCCCATGGTCTGGTATACCCCACCGAGCGGAATAGTTTTTGCCCGTAGCGGTTAAATATTTCCACCACCACTTCGGGGTAAGAGCCTATTGCTTCAATCATCCATTTATCATTAATTCCATCTCCGTTGGGAGAAAACGCATTGGGTACAATTAGTTTTTTAAATACTCGTACAGCTACTTCATCTTCCGCAGCACCACAACCATTGGCTGATATTACAGACAACCGGTAAACCAAATTATCTGGCGGGGCCACGGTGGGTGTTAGTATGCCCGGGTTGTCTATATAAAGGGGCGGCGACCATAAATAGGTGAGAGTACCCCCTGTTGCCTGCGCATTTATTTTTACAGCTGTTCCTTCAATAATCGTTAAATCGGGGCCGGCATCTGCAGTGGGTGCAGTTAATACAGTTACGGTAACAGTATCTGTATCGCCGCAGCCAAAACTATTTAATACTCTTAAAATATAAGTAGTGGTTAGCTTGGGTGCTGCCACCGGGTTGGGTACCGATCCGTTGGATAATCCCGTTGTGGGTTGCCAATCGTATGCTGTGCCGCCACTACCGCTTAGCACCACGCTTTCATTATCGCATATAATTTCATCAGCACCGGCTGCAGCTATGGGATTGGGGTTAATAGCCACCGGTACAGAATCTGTATTGGTGCAACCACCGGCTGTTGTTACCAAAACATAATACTTACCCGATTGATTAATTTGTGCTGCATTTATTACTGCAGGGGTGCCGGTGGCAGTATAACCATTGGGCCCCGTCCATTGATACGTAACACCGTCTTTAGCTGTTAAATTAATTACACCGCCTTCGCAAACAGGGCCATTGCTGGCAGCCGCAGGTTTGGGTACTGAGTCAATTATTACTGTTAATACGTTTGATACCACCCGGCATTTGGTACTGGCAATATTAGCAGCTTCTGCTGCCGTAATACGATAGCGGAATGTGCCGGCTACATTAAAAGCTCTGGTATAGTTAGCTGTGGTGGCACCAACAATATCATTCCACAATACACCATCGGCACTTACCTGCCATTGGTAAGCCGGGTTGGTATAACCACTTTGCAAATTGGCAGTAAAACTTACCGACTGGCTGCTAACAATACAATAGTTAACCGTGCCATTATTACCCGTAACGTTGGCAAACAAGGCATCCAGCTTGGGGCCACAGGGCCTGAAGGCGATATCATCCAGCACCAGATCGTTACCACAACCACCGGGGGCATTATTGGTTAAACGCAATACCACATCGGTTACACCGGGTGGCAGGCTTACAAAAAAACCATATTGGTTCCATACCGGTGTTGCCGTGCTGTTTATATCTCCGGTGTTGTACGATTGTAATACAACGCCTGCGGTTGTTTCTATGCTAAAAGAAAGATTGGGTCTTGTGCCAGCACCATTACAAGCGGTGGGCTTTAATATGTTTAACACCCAGGCAGAAAATTCATACAGCGTAGTGCCGCACAAACCCTTTACAGTATCTAAATAAAAAACACCCGGGGTAAGTGCCGCATTCACCGCCATCATATACCCGTTTACATCTCCGGGGGTGTGGTCTTCTGTAAGCACATGCCACGAATCGTTAAAACAGCTGCCGGCACTGCTGTAAATAGTATAACTTCCATCGGGCGGGCAACCACTGATTGTATAACTATACGTAGTTACACCCGGAGCCAGTGATTGGCCGGGGTTGCTGCCGCTGCCAAAGTTTTTAATGGCCAGCGGATCGCCCAGGCTGCCGGTGCACAACTGCGCCGACAATGGCACGGCAGTAAAGAAAGCAGCCATGCATGACAGTATGTAACAAATATGTTTAATGGTCTGGTTAATTTAGTCTTCAAATATAATTCATAAACGGGGCTTATGCCAATATAAAAAGAATGCAACTGTGGTAAATGCATTGTGTATATTTGCTGCCTTCATTTACAAAAGATAAACGGGCGTTAGATTATAAAGATTTTGCATAACAACAGGCTTTGACTGTAATGCCGTTGCCAAACGCACTGCTGTACAAGAGTGCGACGCAACAAAAGCTGAAGCAGGAACCAATGCCGGTAACATAAAAAATTATGAGTGTATTAATTGAGCAATTGAACGAAACAACGGCTTTTATAAAAAGCATGTATAGCACCACCCCTTTAGTAGGTATTGTATTGGGCAGCGGCTTGGGTAATTTTAGTGCTGAGTTGCAGATAGAAAAAGAAATTGCCTATAACGAGATACCGCATTTTCCGGTATCTACAGTGGAAGGACATAGCGGCAAACTGATATTTGGTAAACTGGCAGGCAAACCGGTTGTGTGTATGGCCGGGCGTTTTCATTTTTACGAAGGGTATAATGCCACACAGGTTTCTTACCCCATACGGGTAATGAAATGGCTGGGCGTGCAAACTGTTTTAATAAGTAATGCAGCCGGCGGCACCAATAACGATTTTAAAGTGGGCGACCTGATGCTTATTAAAGACCATATCAGTTTATTTATTAGCAACCCGCTGATTGGGAAAAATGAAAATGAACTGGGTCCGCGTTTTCCGGATATGAGTGAGCCTTATGATAAACACCTTATTAAAAAGGCAAAAGAAATTGCCAAAGAATTGCATATTGATTTAAAGAAAGGTGTGTATTGCGGTGTTACCGGCCCCACTTTTGAAACCCGTGCCGAATACAAACTGATACACCAACTGGGTGGCGATGCCGTGGGCATGAGTACTGTGCAAGAAGTGATTACTGCAGTACATGCGGGCATGAAAGTATTTGCCATTAGCGTAATTACAGACCTTGGCATACGTGATGAAGAAAACACTATAACACACGAAGAAGTATTGCAGGCTGCAAAAGATGCAGAACCCAAACTAACTGCTATTTTTAAACACCTGGTGGCGGGTTTGTAATATTAACGTTCTGCCTTGGGCTTACTGCGTTTTAGTTACTAAGTTTGCGGCATTCTTTGTTTTGATAAAACAGTTTACCATATCGTTTCTCTTACTGGCTCTGGTTGTACCTGCTGTTGCCCAACGCAACCCCCTGCGTAATTTTTCGGGCGGCCAAATGGGAAATATGGGGAATAGTTTCAGAGGTAGCAGCGGTGGCGGCAAAGACAGTTCCAGCTTTAAAAAACGTACGGGCTTAGAAGATTCTATTACTATTAACTTCAGGTATCTGGATAGCAGCCGCTATCAAACGTTTGACTCCAGCGTGTTGGATTTTACGAAGCGTTTTCCTATACCGGCAAACTATATTCACCTGGGCAATTTGGGCAATGCCACCAAACCGCTTTTGTTCAGCCCCATATTAAAGCCGGGTTGGGATGCCGGTTTTCATGCATACGATTTATACTTTTTCAAACCAGAAGACAGCCGCTTTTATAATACCACCCGCCCCTACTCAGAACTGGGTTATTTAATTGGCAGCAATGCAGAGCAGATGGTGCATGCCCTGCACACACAAAATATTAACCGTAACTGGAATCTGTCTGCCCAATTTCGTTTAATAAACTCCAATGGCTTTTTTAAAAACCAAAATACCGTACACAATAACTATAACATAAATAGTTTTTACCAAAGCCCCAACCGGCGCTACCGTATGTTTGTGGTTTTAATAAACAACAAAATTTCTTCTGCCGATAATGGCGGCATTGTAAACGATGCCGATTTAGACCGCGTGGGTTATAAAACAAACCGGCAAGGCATACCTACTAACCTGGGGCCTACCGACCCCGGCGCCATTAACCCCTTTAGCGCAGCCATAACCACCGGCACACAATACCGCAACAAAAATTTTTTGGTGCGCCAGCAATATGATATTGGCCAGAAAGATTCTATTGTTAAAGACACAGTGGTAATTCGCCTGTTTTACCCAAGGCTGCGTATAGAGCATACGTTGCAGAGCAACAGCTACAGTTATGCTTTTGATGATGGTGAAGTTTCTGAATTTACAGATACCGGTTTTTACCGTAAGCATTATAATTTTTTAAGCACGCCTTCTACATATTATGTAAACGATAGCTGGAACGAGTTGAGCAACGATCTTTCGCTATGGCAGTTTCCGGATTCTAAAAACGTAAACCAATTTATTAAAGTAGGTGCCACGCTGCAGCAACTGCGCGGCAATTTTGATGGTGGCAGCGCCAATTATACCAATACCTGGCTGCATGCAGAATACCGTAACAAAACCCGCAACCGAAAGTGGGATATGCAATTGAACGGCCAGCTATACCTTACCGGTTTAAATGGTGGCGACTATAATGCCTATGCCAGTTTAAAAAGACTACTCTCTCAAAAAATTGGCTATCTGGAAGCCGGTTTTCAAAACGTAAACAGAACCCCTTCTTTTATATTTAACCCGCTCAGCAGTTTTAATTTTTCTAACAGCAGCGGCTTTAATAAAGAAAACACGGTACGTATTTTTGGTTTGTTAGACCAACCTGCTTTTAATTTTAAATTAAGAGCCGATTATTTTTTAGTAACCAACTATACTTACCTGAAAGAATTTTATAAAGCTGCACAACAGGCATCTCCGTTTAACCTGTTGCAGGTAACGGCAGAAAAACGTTTCAGGCTGCGCAAGCAATTGTTCTTGCATGCCACCGTAAGCATGCAGCAAACCACGGGCAACCCGCCGGTAAATGTGCCCTTAATTTTTACCCGCAATCAAATTGGTTACGAGGGCAGCCTTGGTTTTAAAAACCTGCGCATGGCCACCGGTATAGAAATTGTGTACCACAGCGCCTACAAAGCAGATGGCTACTCTCCGCTGCAGGGCCAGTTTTTTTATCAGGATACTGAAACCCTGCGCCTGAAACTACCCACCATTAATGCATACATGCACTTTCGCATCCGCAGTTTTGTTGCCTATGTGCGTTCAGAAAATTTAAATACGGCCCGCACATTGGGTGGCTTTGGTTTTACCAATAATAATTTTGCCATACCCGGCTACCCGTTGCCCGGCATGCAAATACGTGTGGGCATTTTCTGGAGTTTTGTGAATTAATTTTTTTGTTACCAGCCACAGTAATTTCAATCAACATCGTTGCGTCGCACACTTGTACAGAAGAATGTCCATGGTCAATAGTTAATAGTCTATGGCAATACCATTGGCTATAAACCATGTACCATTAACAGATATTGTACAAGAGTGCGACGCAACGATGCCGCTCATAGAACAAATGCCGGCTTCCTTACATTTCATTTTATAAAAACAGGGTTTTTGTGTAGCTTCAGCAACAACAATAAAAATAGATTGCTATGCAACACACCCGCCGCAGTTTTATTAAAAACACCAGCACCCTGCTTGCCGGTGCCAGCCTGCTGAATACCAACCTTGGTTCTTTTCTTAAGCAAAAAGCGTTAACCGGTATACAACTGTATTCTGTTAGAGCAGAGATGATGAAAGACCCGTTGGATACATTAAAAAAACTGGCTGGCTTTGGCTACAAATATGTTGAGCATGCTAATTATGTAAACCGTAAATTTTATGGCTACACCGCCAAAGAATTTAAAAAAGTATTGAGCGATTTGGGTATGAAAATGCCCAGCGGCCACACAGTGCTGGCCATGAACCATTGGGACGACACCAAAAAAGATTTTACAGACAGCTGGAAATATACCGTTGAAGACGCCGCCGTGGTGGGACAAACTTTTGTAATTAGCCCCTGGCTGGATGAAAAATGGAGAAACACGTACGACCGCCTGAAACATGCAATGGAGGTATTTAACAAATGCGGAGAGCTGTGCCGCAAAAGCGGGATGAAGTTTGGTTATCACAACCACGATTTTGAATTTAGTCAGCGCCTGAACAATCAAACGGTGTACGACATTATGCTTTCCAGCACCGATGCCAAACTGGTGATACAACAATTAGATACTGGTAATTTATACAATGGTGGTGCAAAAGCCATTGATGTGGTAAACCAGTTTCCGGGGCGTTTTGCTTCTTTGCATGTTAAAGATGAAATACTGGCCAGTGGAGGGCATGAAAAATATGAGAGTACCATTTTAGGCAAGGGCATTGTGGGTGTTAAAGATGTAATAGACATTTGTAAAAAAAGCGGTGGCACCATTCATTATATTATTGAGCAGGAAGCCTATCAGGGCAAATCTCCATTGGAATGTGCTAAAGAAAATATTGCCATCATGAAAGACTGGGGCTATTAATAAACCTTTAGCCGGAAAGAAAAGAAGAAAATAACTTGTTTTCTTACCGGCTAATCTCTTTTTTGTTTACTGCGGAAATTTATACGGGTATTTCATAAAATTAATGCCTTCTATAAAGTTGCCGTTAAAATCAAAAAAAGCCGCATTCTCCCAAGAGCTGCCAGTGCCCCAGCGGTCTTTTAAAGGAGAAGTGATCCATGCCGGCTCCCAATACATAATACCATCGCATTTAGCATTAATTATTTGCTGGGTTAACTGGCGCAGGTATTCTTGCTGGCCTTGTTGTGTGATAGAAAAACCGGCAACAGTATCGCCGGTGCTGTAAAAAATATTATTGTAACTATCGTTATTACTGTTCGTCCACGGAAAGGCTGTTTCAACAATCATTACTTTTTTTCCAAAACGTTGTTTAAAAGAACGCAGGCTATCGCCAATAGCGGTCATCTGGTTTACAGTGCTCCATTTGTAATAATGAGAGATGCCCAGTATATCAAAATCAGTAACGCCGGATTTGGTAAGCAGGTTTTGTGTCCACCAACCGGTGTATTGTATTTGGGCTACGTGCAAAATAATTTGCGGCTTTGTTGTGCTGGTTTTAGAGAAGTCTCTTACGGCTTTAATACCGCTGTTTAATAAAGCGCCAAAAGCCACCCAGCCGGTATCGTTTTGTATTTTACCCAATGGCCAAAGCATGCCGTTGGTGGTTTCGTTACCCACTTGTATCATTTCCGGCACCAGATTGCGGCTGGCCAGGTATTGCAATACCTGTAAAGTAAACTGATATACTGAATCCTGCATTACGGGTAGTGAAAGGTTTTTCCACGCGGCAGGTATTTCCTGTTTGTTGGGGTCGGCCCAGTCATCAGAATAATGCAGGTCTAAATTAACGGCCATACCCAAGGCCTTTGCACGGGCAATGCTTTTAGCCGCATCTTGTAAATTGGCGTACAGTTTACCACCGGTTAATTGCAATTGCCAGCTGGGGTTGTTCCATAACCGTATACGAACCGTATTACAACCCGCTTGCTTAAAAATATTATAGGCATCCGCCACCTGGTTGTTTTTTTTATAAACACCTCCGGCATCTTCAATCTGGTTTACATAAGAGAGATCGGCCCCCATTACAAACTGCTGCCATTTATATTCAACTGATGACGGATTTGATGGCTGGGCTGTACAACCAATATTTAAAACCACAGTAATGGCCAATAATAAAATAATAAGATAACGCATATATGTATTAAAAGCTAAAGATAGCGGTAAATACAATTACGGCAGTTAACAGAAACCTTCAATTCAGTTCGGCAAAAAAACGCAAAGAGGCCTGCACAATAAGGCAGCCGCTTTTCAAATAGGCCGCTTCTGTTAAGGATTTACTCTTAATGCCTTAATTTTTAATAATATTGCATTCACATTCGCGTTAAAACCAAACAAAAACAAATTCAATACACTATGTGCGGCATTGTTGCATACATCGGACCCAGAGAAGCCTATCCTATCGTATTAAAAGGTTTAAAAAGATTAGAATACCGCGGCTACGACAGTAGTGGCGTGGCCCTTTTAAACGGTGGCCTTAAGGTGTACAAGAAAAAAGGAAAGGTTGCGGAGTTGGAAGAGAGCCTGGTTGGCAAAGACCTTCACTCGCATATTGGCATTGGCCATACCCGTTGGGCCACCCACGGAGAACCCAGCGACCGTAATGCACACCCCCACATGAGTGCAAACGGCAAAATAGCCATGATACATAATGGTATTATTGAAAACTATGCCCAGCTAAAACAAGAGCTGCAAAAAAAAGGCTATCAGTTTAAAAGCGATACCGATACAGAAGTACTCCTCAACTTTATACAAGACATACAAGAAAATAACAATTGTGGCTTAGAAGAAGCCATCCGTATTGCATTA
The DNA here is from genome assembly GCA_033761915.1 of Flavihumibacter sp. GTDB lineage: Bacteria > Bacteroidota > Bacteroidia > Chitinophagales > Chitinophagaceae > JACMLD01. The sequence continues at coordinate 52,524 of JANRMC010000200.1, read as the reverse complement.
CGCCGTGTGGTAGGCGCTTATGTAATTATTTTAATAGATCAGGATAACCCCGATACTATCATTGCCGCCCGCAAAGGCAGTCCGTTGGTAATCGGCGTTGGCAAAGGAGAACATTTTTTAGCCTCCGATGCATCGCCCATTATAGAATACACAAAAGAAGTGGTGTATGTAAACGATTATGAGTTGGCCATTTTAAAAGCCGACGAAATGATTTTGAAAAACCTGGGCAATGAAAAAATTACCCCTTATATACAAAAGCTGGATCTTGAGCTGGCCGCCATTGAAAAAGGAGGATACGATCATTTCATGATCAAAGAGATTTTTGAACAGCCACACACCATTCACGATTGTTTACGGGGCCGCTTAGATGCCACCACCGGCACCATTACCATGAGTGGTGTGCAGAACTATATTGAACAATTAAAAAATGCACCCCGCATATTAATTATTGCCTGTGGCACCAGCTGGCATGCCGGCCTGGTGGCAGAATATGTTATTGAAGAGTTGTGCCGCATACCGGTAGAAGTTGAATATGCATCAGAGTTCAGATACAGAAACCCCATCGTAAATAAAGGAGATGTAATTATTGCCATATCACAAAGTGGTGAAACGGCAGATACCCTGGTAGCAATAGAAAAAGCAAAAGAACAAGGTGCCATCATCTTCGGTATTTTAAATGTGGTGGGGTCTTCTATTGCCCGTGCTTCGCATAGCGGTGCTTATACCCACGCCGGACCCGAAATTGGCGTGGCCAGCACCAAGGCTTTTACCGCACAGTTAGCCGTACTAACCATGGTGGCTTTAAAAATTGCACATTACAAAGGCACCATCAGCACAGAACGCTATATGCATCTGCTAAACGAAATGAATGACATACCAGAGAAAGTAGCACTGGCCTTAAAAGACACTGACAATATAAAACGCATAGCAGATAAGTATAAAGACGCCAAAGACTTTTTATACCTGGGCCGTGGCTACAATTTCCCCATTGCATTAGAAGGCGCCTTAAAGCTTAAAGAAATTTCTTATATCCATGCAGAAGGTTATCCCGCTGCAGAAATGAAACATGGCCCCATTGCACTGGTAGATGAAAACCTGCCCGTGGTATTTGTAGCCACCAAAGACTCTTACTACGAAAAAATTGTAAGCAACATACAAGAAATTAAAGCCCGCAAAGGAAAAGTAATTGCAGTCATCAGCGAAAGCGATGACACCATCCGTGGCATGGCCGACGATGTGATTGTGGTACCCGAAGCAGATGAAATTGTAGCACCCATGTTAAGCGTAATTCCGTTGCAGTTGCTCAGTTATTATGTAGGTGTGGCAAAAGGCCTGGATGTAGATAAACCAAGAAACCTTGCTAAAAGTGTCACTGTTGAATAAGGGGTAGCCAGCATCGGTACTATTAGCAGCATCCTTGCGTCGCACACTTCAGCAGAAATACCATTGGCAGCAGAAAATATACAAGGAACACAAGTCATGGCAATACTGTTGCCGTGACTTTTTTAATTAAATTGTAGTATCAAGAAACCTTTCGATATGAATATCATCAGAAAAAGCCCCGTAGAAACATTGGGGTATAATTTTATTCCGGCACAATACCTGCCTGCCGATAAAGATGAATATTACCTCCGCAATAAACAAAACCGAAACGGCATCAGTTATCGTCAGTTAACAGCCTATGAAATAGAAGTACTGGTACGCAACCGCAATACATCCGATGATTGGAACCGCATTCTTGTTTCCGATGCATTTACACCAGAACTGGTACAAAACTGCAAGTTCTACGGCCTGGTGCGCATTGGTAAGTTAGAACGTTTTTATCTGGAGTTTCATAACCTGCGCCGCCCTGTGGGTCTTTACAACAGTACCATCATCAGCACAGATCTGGGAGATAATGTGGTAGTGGATAATTGCAATTATCTATCGCATTACATTATCGGTAATGAAGTAATGATTGTAAATGTAAACGAACTGGCCACCACCGATTATGCACGCTTTGGCAACGGCATAGTAAAACAAGGTGAGGACGAACGCAATCGCATCTGGCTGGAAGTATGTAATGAAAACGGTGGCCGTAAAATCATCCCCTTTAATGATATGCTTCCGGGCGATGCCTATCTCTGGAGCCGGTTTAGAAACGATGATGCCATTCAGGAAGCTTTTAAAACTTTTACAGACAACCAATTTGATACCAGCCGCGGCTATTATGGTATGATTGGAGACAGAACCGTTATTAAGAACACCTATATTTTAAAAGACGTTTGGATTGGTTCAGATGCTTACATAAAAGGCGCCACCAAATTAAAAAACCTTACCATCAACTCCAATGTATTTGCCAAAACACAGGTAGGTGAAGGGTGCGAAATGGTAAACGGCATCATTGGCGAAGGCTGCCGGGTTTTTTATGGTGTAAAAGCTGTACGGTTTGTAATGGCCTCCCATTCGCAACTCAAATACGGTGCTCGGCTCATCAATTCTTATCTTGGCAATAATGCCACCATATCCTGCTGCGAGGTATTAAACTCATTAATTTTTCCGGCACACGAGCAACACCATAACAACTCATTTTTGTGTGCAGCCCTTGTAATGGGGCAAACCAATATGGCAGCCGGTGCCACCATTGGTTCCAATCATAACAGCCGCAGCCCGGATGGAGAAATTATTGCGGGCCGTGGTTTTTGGCCTGGCCTCTGTGTAAGCCTGAAACACAATTCAAAATTTGCTTCTTATGCAATATTGGCCAAAGGCGATTACCCGGCAGAATTAAACATTCCTTTTCCTTTTGCGCTGGTAAGTAATGATGTTAGTAAGGATGAATTGGTAATTATGCCCGGTTACTGGTTTTTATACAACATGTATGCATTGGCACGCAATGCATGGAAATATATTGACCGTGATAAACGCACCGATAAAACACAACTGATAGAATACGATTTTCTGGCTCCAGACACTGTAAACGAAATATTGCATTCAATACAGTTGTTTAAAGAAATTACCGGAAACGCCTATGCTTTAAAAAATAAGCTAACTCTTACAAAAGAGCAGGCTGTAAAAACCGGTCAAAAATTATTAGAAAGCAATAACGCAGTATTAAAAGAATTAGAATACACAGCCCCCGGCATTGAAAATACTGATCGAAAAGTAATCCTTTTAAAGGTTCCCAGGGTATACCATCTCTTTAAAGAGCTGATAGCGTATTATGCAGCGCAACAGCTCGTTCAATTTAAAGATGCAAATAGCATAACTAACCTGCGCAGTCTGCTTAAAAAACTTCCGGCAGCCACTGCTATTACACCGTGGAGAAATGTGGGCGGACAACTGATTAAAGAGAATGAATTGCAGGCATTTTTAAAACAGGTGAAAACAGGTAAAGTTAAAAACTGGCAGCAGGTACATAGCTTTTATGCGCAGCAATCGGGTGCATACCATTTGCAAAAACTGCAACATGCTTTAGCCGCTTTACAAAAACTAACCGGTCAAAAAATTAACCAAAAAGAACAACTGGTTACCCTGCTTCAGCAAAGTGTGGTTACTAAAGAATGGATGACAAAAGGCATTTTTGAAAGCCGGGCAAAAGATTACAGCAACCCCTTTCGCAGCATGGTGTATGAAAGCGTTGAAGAGATGAATACTGTTATTGGTTCATTAGATGATAATAGTTTTATAGCACAGGAGAAAAAAGCATTGGTAGCTTACAAAAAGAAAATAACCAAACTGCTCAATGCCTGATTACAAATGAAAGCGGTTGATATTTATATTGATGCACTGCCAGAGGAAAAAGCAATTATTGCCCAACAGTTAAGAAAACTGTTACACAGCATTGTGCCGGGTATTGAAGAGAAGCTGAGTTATAAAATCCCCTTTTATCATTATCATGGCATGTTTTGTTTTCTTAACCCTGTTAAAGACGGAATAGATATTGGCTTCTGCCGGGGTATTGATCTTATGGAAGCCTTTCCGCAATTAGAAGACCGGGGGCGGGCCATTGTAGCTTCATTAGTTATCCGTAATAAAAAAGATATTCAGCGGCTTGAATTACCAGAAATAATAGCTGCCGCTGCCGCATGGAATGAAGAAGCCAAAAAAAAGAAAATAAGTCCGCTAAAAAGCAAGAAAAAAAAGCTTGTCAAAAAATAACTCTACCTTATTAAAAACTTAACCCGCTGCATTTTGCTTCCTGTTTGCATTTGTAAAATATAAATGCCTGCAGACAAATGCTGTACCGGAATCTGCAGCACATTATCTCCTTTTTGTAAACCCCATGCTATTTGTTGTACCGTTACGCCGCTGGTATTAGTAAGAGTAATGGTACTTTGCATGGCTGTTACTGCATTTATTTGCAAACGCAGGTCTTTATTTTGTTGCAGCACCTGTAATTGGTTTTCTTCTTTTTTAATAACAGCTTTCTGTACTGCAGAATACAAAATTCTGCCCGTTGCAGTTTTAATCCTCAAACGATAATATGTATCGTTTATAAAGTTGTAATCTGTAAACACATGCATCATTATGTTACCGGGGTTATTGATATAGCTAATGGGCGCAAATAATTTTCCATCAGTGCTTTTTTCAATCACCAGCTCTTTGGCAGCACAGCAATTGTTTAAATTAAACTGCAGCAAAACACTGCCTTTGCCCGGCAATGCCGCAAAATAAATAGTTAACGCAGGCAATGGATTGGCATTAATAATATCACTTGCCATTGTAAAAGCGCCATAACCGCTTACCGGCAAACTGGTAATCGTTCCGGTTGAAATACCAGTATATGCAGCATTGCCTTCATTCCTCCATTCTGCACCATCCCAACGTACTACCAATAAACGACTGATATCTGTTGCATCACTGTACGTTCTTACACTAAGTGTAACATTTTTCACACCAGTTCCGCTGGTCTGCTGCAAGGTCCAGTATTCTAACCCGCTTACTCTTATTATTGGCAAAAAGAAAACGGAACCATACACCAGTTTTGGGTTGCCAATAAAATACTCCGCCGTAAAAACATCGGTAACGGCGCCGGTACCACTCATACTAATGGGGGCATAGTCACTTTGCTTTCCTACATGAAACACAAAATTATCATCTCCTGTTTTTTGCAAAGGGCCATCTACAAAAGACTGAACGCCACCTCCTGTCATGGTAATATTATCTGTTAGCGATAATAAATTCACAATATCAGTCTTTAACCTTCCATTGGTTAAATTAAAAGCACCACTTACAGTTGTAGCCTGAGTAAGTGTTACACCTGCACTGCTGGTATTATTTATTTTCAGTTCGCCATCTATAATTACAGGCAGCCCCAACCCTGTTTGTTGTTGCATACTTCCAAAATATTCAAAGCTATTGCTGCTGCTGGCATCATAGTTTTTCAATTGGGTCGTTCTTATACTTCCTGCATTAAATACTCCGGCAGGGGTTAATCCATCCGCTGCTGCAGTTCTGAGAAGGCCACCATAAGCATTATAAAAAGCATTGCCAGCTGCATAGCTGGTTTCATCAAAACTTAAGACGCCGTTTCCATTAATAGCAAGCTCGCCGCCGGCAACACCAGCTCCGTTAAAATTAATCACTGTACCATTAGTGGCATACACTTCGCCTTTTGAGTTTGCAATGCCCGCATACAACTGGCTGCTGGCCGACTGATTAAAAACTAAACTGGCGGCATTTAATTGTAATTGCCCAATGCTGCCAACGCCCAAAGTATTACACCAACTACCACTAATATAACTGGCATTGCCTCTGCAAACCGTACAATTATTGGTATTCATATTTACAAGCCCGTTGCTGTTTAACACGCCGGTTACCGTTAAAGAGCCGCCACTATTAATATTGAAAGCACCCGCCTGGCAACTGCCGGCAACAACAAAACTTTTACCTGCAGCAGTAGTAAAATTATTTTGCAATGCAGTTACAGCAAGTGACTCTACCCTGTAATTGCAATTGATGGCAATAGCGCAGTTTATATTTTGTGTGGCACCGGTGCCATCAGCAACTAAAAAAGCCTGTGCATCTGCTGCAATTACTGTTGCGGTTGCTGCAACCACCAAGTTTCCTCTGAAGCGTAGCTCACAATTGGGTATGGCATCTGCCTGACCCATATGCAAAGTGCCGTTAGCAACCTGTACAGATCCATTCACCATTACCAGGCAACTGCGTCCTGCAGTACTTCCGTTTTTTAACCGTAGTATTCCTCCTTCAATAATTAAATTGCCACCAATAGTTAATGTGGTGTTGGTATTGGTGGTCAATCTGAACTCCTGAGCCACTCCCGTATTTCTTACAATAAAATCGCCTTGTATGGTAGTCAGGTCTCCATCCTGGTTCCAATTACCAATGGTGGCATCCGTATAATTTAAAATTAAATTGCCCCAGCTGATGGTGGCTGGCAACGCCACAATATTATCAATCCAGTTTCTTATTTCTACATTGCTGTTGCTGCTGAAAAATTCTGCGCCGCCAAAAATACTGGCACCTGCTACACCAGAAGTGGTTTCTTTATTATTATGTATATAAGCGCCTCCATCCAAAATATAAAACTGACCGGTAAACAACACCGGGTAATCTGCCTGCAACACACCGCCGGCTTGTATGGTTAATTGCGTAGTGGCATTGGCAGCGCCAATTACCCAATTGTTGGTGGTAACTAAACTATGTCCGTTTTGAATAATGAAATGATCAGAAGGATTGATAAACGATACAGGTACTGCACCGCCACCGGCCGGTAAACTATTCCAGTTGCTGAGCACAGCCGGATCGCCCGATTGTTGCGAATAATAATTGGTGGCAATGGTATTAAGACTGCAACATAATAGCAACAGTATTACTAAAAACTTACTCATAATGTAATTTGTTTTAATTATGAGCTTAACCGTAGTTTTTCAATAGAACATTGTTGCGTCGCACACTGCAACATTTGAATCTTAATTCTGAATTATTAAAAAGTAAAAAAGCATTGCAGTCTTTTTTAAATTTTTACTTTTCATTTTTAACTTACTGCTGAAGTGTGCGACGCAAGTAAAGCTGCATAGCGATTTACTGCTGGCAACACCCTTTTTGAAAGTTACAAAAAAACCCGCCTTTTTTATGCGGCGGGTTTTAGTTTTTTATCAAGGGTTATTTTATTGCTTAATAAAACGGAGGCTGTTAGTACTTCCGTCTGCAGAAACACCGGTTAACTGGTAAACACCTGCAGCCAATGCCGCTGTGTTTATATGCACATTGTTAGTGCCGGGTTGCACCGCTACACGCAGTTGCTGCACTGTTCTGCCATTCATATCAGTAATTGTCATAGCAATGGTTTCATTTGCAGCAGCGCTGATAATAAGGGTTGCTTTGCTACTAACCACAGACGGCAACAGCTGCGCAAATACCACGCCTTTGGCTTTGTTGATGATAGCCACCACGCGGCTTATAGATGGTTTGCCATCTGCATCAATGATACGCAGGCGATAATAATTGGTAGCGCCAGCTGTAAAATTATTATCTGTATAATCAAATGGTTGCTCACAACGTACTCTATCTGCTTTAATACTGTTTACCGTTGTAAAGTTGCGGCCATCGGTGCTGCGTTGCAGTTCAAAAGTGTATACACCAGCAGCACTGCAATTAGCTTTCCATATGATGGTATTGCCGGCATTGGTTTTACGTCCGTCAAAGTTAGCCAGCACAACCGGTAATGCACCTGTTGGACCAAAGCCCCAGGTGTATTCATTATTTGTAGGGTTTACTAAAACTTTTGAACGGGCCGTACCACTGGCGGCATTGTAAGCAAGGTACGTTGAAGTAAGATCGTTATCGCTTACCCATCCAGCACCGGTATTGCGTACCACAGCAATCTGCTCTGTAGCCAATGGACCGGTTAATGCGGCAGTTAATGTAAGCTCTACCTGATAATCTGCTGTGCCTGATAGTTTGGCTATTGTCCAGTATTCATTATCGGCTATATCCCGTAGTGGGGTTAATGCGGTACTGCCGATAGCTACTTTAGGATTTGCTGCAAAATATTCTGCACTGAATTGTGTACTGGCAGTTGTGGTTGGAGTAATGATACAAGGTTTATAGTCGCTTCCTTTACCAGTGGGTAATGTTACGGCTGTAGTGGCATTTGTGGTATATAAAAGTGGCCCATCAATAAAGCGGGTGGAAGAAGCGCCACTGATAGAACCACCTGCATCAATTGTAAGCAGGTGTGTGGCATCTGTTATAAGTTTACCATTGGTAAAGGTAAGTACGCCACTTACGGTTCTTGAACCGGCATTATTTCCTAAAGTAACACCAGCGGCATTGTTAATGGTAACATTTGCAGGTCCGTTTGTAGTAGGCCAAATTATGGTGGCGTTACCAGCGGGTGAATTTTCATGTGTTCTTTGTGCAACAGAACCATTAAATACCAAGCCAGCATTGGTTTGATAATTAAGGGTCTGGCCGATGGTGGTAACAACATAACCACGCTTCATAGTAGCGGCTGAATAAATTTTAGGTGAAGCTTGTAATCGAATTTCGTTATCTGCCACTGCATCAAATATTATATTAGATAACCCCGACTCCAGTGTAGCAACAGACGTTATTTTACCCTGGTTTAATTCTGCGCCGGTTTGAATATAATTTGCTACTGCACCTGTAGAAAAAGAGTTTATATACTCTAAAACAGAGCCAGGCTCATACAGAAAATTATAAGTGGCCACGCCAGTTGGGTTTGTACTGATGGCGGCATTTGTATTTCTGTTAATTCTCAGTGTTGCACCATTCCGGATGGTGATGGCATTGCCATTAAAAAAAGAACCATTTCTGTATTCCAATATTCCAAATACATCTATAGAGGCACAATAGGTATTTTGAGACGAAGTACGAACTCCCAGACGAGACTGTGCAATCAGGGTACCAGACGAAGCAACTACAATGGTACCATTGTTATCAGAACCTTTATCAATTCTTATTTCTCCTGTACTATTAAATGTTCCCGATGAAACAATCAAGTCTCCGGCTTTTACATTTGTACTGGCAGTACCTTCCGATCCACTTGTTAAAGCAATTTCAACCCGCCAATTGGCAGGTGCTGCTGCCCAGTTGGTACCAAATAAAGCTCTTGAACCACCTACAAATTTTAACCGGCCGCTACTGGTTGTTATTACATTATTTGTAAAGCTGCTACTAGGTCCATTTAAAATGCCGTTTACATCTAATACAAATGCACCAATGGCAAGCCTAGTTCCGGAAGTACCGTTGAGTGTTACATTATTAACAGCTCCATTAACATCTAATGTTACCGTGTGGGCTGCAGCAATGGTTACGTCATCATCCGCATCCGGTATACCATCTGCATCAGATCCTGAACCCAGAGTCCAGGTACCAGCTACAGACCAGTTACCACTACCAGTAGAAGTAAAGCTACCTTGCGCCCTTGTAATAAATGGGGTAGCAGCAAGCAATAGCAATAATGCTGTTGTGTAAAATTTCTTCATGCAAAAAAATTTAAAAAATTAGGGGTTTAGGCGGGAACAGATTGGGGGGAAAGCTTTAGCAGGAACTTGGAGATACAGCAATTTATACATTTTTGCCATATGAGCCAATTTTAGCTTTAAAAAGGGCCAAAAAAGGCCCCGGGTTTCCGGGGCCTTACTATTAGCCGTAAATATTTTATTGTTTTACAAAACGTAGTGTTGATGTTTTATTTCCATTCATATAACCGGTAACCTGGTAGGTTCCGGCAGGCAAACCACTCATATCAAGCCATAAATCTGTATTACCTGCGCTAACTGTGGTGCCCAGTTTACGCCAGCTTCTGCCTTGCATATCTGTTACCACCAGTTCTAAATGGCCGCCCTTACCTGCTGCTATACTTAATTTTGCCCGGCTGGTAACCAGGGTTGGTAACAAGCTGGTTAATTCAATACCATTATCGTTGTTCATAACAGACACCACTTTACTGTAACCGATAGTGCCATCTTTTTCAATCAACTTCAGGCGATAATAATTAATTCCTTTATACAAATCACGGTCGTTAACCTGATAGCGGGTAGTGCCATCTACACCTGACACAACTGCAATGCTTGTAAAATTGCGGCCGTCGGCAGATTTCAACACTTCAAAGCTGGCAGGTATGGTGGCCGCATCCACTTCCCAATCTACCCTTGCAACTGCAGCTTGTTTTTGTGCCGTAAAGCTGATGAGTTTAACTGGTACAACTGAAGCCGGCCCAAATCCAAATGTATAATCGCCGTTAAATAACTGTGTATCTGAAAGTGTATTACCAGTGGTGCTGTTACCCGGTTGTATCATTGTACCAGCAAGCCCTCTTACCGTACGCCATGCACCTGTACTGAAACGGGCCACCACCACGCCATCTAATCCAGCAGCTCCGGGTACTGCAGTACCAATCAGGCTAAGACGTATTTTCAAATCTTCTCCAGATACTTTTGCCACATTCCAATATTCAGTATTGCTGACACCAGTTAATGGTAAAGCCACTGTATAATCACCGTAGCCAGTATTAAAATATTCAAAAGTATAAACAGACTCTGTTGCAGAATTAAGTGTTGCCTGTATAGAATGGTAGTTACTACCCTTCCCTGTAGGTATCAGGTATTCGGTTGCTGCATTCATTCTTCTTCTTACCGGCCCGTTAACATATCTGGCTGAAGAAGGATTATTAACCACAACTGATGAATTGGCCGGATCGTTTATGGTTAACAGGTTGGTGCTGGTAGTATTTATCTTTCCGGCACTGAAATCTATTCTGCCCACAATTAAAGCAGAATTTAAAGTAACCCCGGTTGCGCTGGCATTATTAACCCGCAGGGCCACCATATTCTGGGCATTGTTAATAGTACCCGCACTGGTACTAAAGGTCTGTGCATTGGCTCCATCTAACTCAATAATAAAATAGTTTGCACTGCTACTGCTGGCCGTGCTGTTAGCGGTAAAATACCCGGCACCGGTGTGAGAAACATCGCCACCGATAATGAGGGTGGATACACCGGTAACACCATTTGCATCCTGCAGTGAGAAATTGCCATTGGTTAATGTAAAAGAGCCATCCACATCAAAAGTATAGCCCGTACCGCTACTGCTTAAATCATCTGTACTCATAACCACTGTAGTACCAGTACCGCTGATAGTTACGTTACCATTTACAGTTCCGCTGATAGGCGAAGAACCAATATTGCTTAACAAAGTAAGTTTGTGGCTGTTTGTATTCAACACCTGCAGGTTACCTTTAATCACAGTTCCATCGGTTAGTGCCAAACTTTTATCATCATCCAGCCCGGGGGTATTAATAATTAAATTACCATAAGAGCCCGGAGCTGCAAAAAAACTGGGTAATGAAACAACACTACCCGTAACATTAATGGTTGAAGTAGTATTAAACGTAGCATTACTGGGAACAATACCACCATCACAGGCAAGGTTTAAATTAGAAGAAGCATTAAACGATAAGGTTCCGCCAGACACCACATCTATAAATGTTGCAAACGGATTCATGGTTATGGTACCACCTACCTGCACGTTAGCGCCGCTCTGTACCTGAAAACGTGGCCCCGGCGCATCTTCACTTCCGGCTAAAAGCCAGGTACCATCTATTGCACCGGTGGCAGTGCTGCCACCACTAAAAACAAAGGTAAAAGGGTTTACACCGTTGGTACTGTCTCTTAATGTACTGCCGGCATCAATATCCAAACCGGGGGTGGCACCATTACCGGTAACGGTTAATACAGTGGTGGTATTGGTCCATAATTTTACCACACGGTTGTTGGTAACTTTTACAGAACGTACCCCAATAGAGGCAAGACTAACATCCACCACAGCATCGGTATCAAAAGTAACATCGTCTGAACTGCCAGGCACACCAGCACCGCCGGCACCGCCACTGGTGGCCGACCAATTGGCTGCACTGTTCCAAACACCTGTAGCACCACCTACCCAAAAACGAGGCGCAGCCAAACTCACTGAAATAGTTGCAAAACAAAATACTACGAAGAGTAAATTTTTCTTCATACAATAAAATTTAAAAGTATAGGCCACAGGAAATGGATCAGAGGTGTTTTTGTAGTTGGACTAAAGGGGGACGAAAGCGGCTGCAAAATAAGTAATAAAGTTGGGCCCGGCAAGGGCGGTTTATTAATTTATTACCATGTATTTTATGCTAATCGTCATTTGTTTTAGCGTATTTATAAAGCAGTTTACCAGCCACCATACTCCGGGGCAACACCGTTGCTACGCTCAGTTCAACGGCAGTGCTCCTATCAAACCACTAAACACCAATGCCTAATGCTACTATAATACGGTGCCTTGTTAAAAACAGATGGCTTCTGGCTGAAATTTGTTTTACTGCTGAAGTGTGCGACGCAACCGGAGTTGAACAATGTGATACTGCCTGCCCACAAAAAAATTACTTATTAGCTTTAAAAAATGTTTGGAAGGTGCTGTTTCTCACCTTATTTTTGCAGCCCCGAAAGGGAAAAAAGGATTGGCCTATAGTATAATGGTAGTACGACAGATTTTGGTTCTGTTTGTCTTGGTTCGAATCCAGGTAGGCCAACAAAAAACTCCGCAAAATGCGGAGTTTTTTTATGCTTCAAGCTTAGTGAGGCAGATTTTTAAACTATCCTTCCAATCTGGTATGTGTAACTTATAAGTGCCTTGTATTTTTTCTTTATTAAATACTGAATAGGCCGGGCGTTTTGCCGGTGTTGGATAGGCGCTGGTGGGTATGGGATTGACCGTGCAGTTTAAACCGGCCAGTTCTTTAATTGCCACTGCAAACTGGTACCAGCTGATGACACCCGTATTACTGTAATGATAAATACCGGGTTGCCAGTTGCCGCTGTTTACAATTTGCAGTATGGCATTGGCTAAATCGGCAGCATAAGTGGGCGAGCCCAACTGGTCGTTCACCACATTTAAACTCTGCCGCTCTTTCATCAGCCGCAGCATGGTTTTTACAAAATTGTTACCAAATGCTGAGTATACCCAACTGGTTCTTATAATGATTGCAGCTGCATTGGCCTGCTGGCATTCTTCTTCCCCTTTTAGTTTTGTACTGCCATAAAAGTTTACAGGGTTTACCGGCGCATCTTCTTTATAGGGAGTGGTGGCTGTGCCATCAAAAACATAATCGGTAGATATATGAATAAAGCGGGTATTATACAATTTGGCTACTGCTGCTAAAACCCCTACCGACTCTGCATTGACCAATAATGCCAGATCTTTTTCAGACTCTGCTTTATCTACAGCTGTATACGCGGCACAATTAATGCAAAAAGCTGGTTGCGATGTTTCAAAAAAATTTCGCACCAGTTCAAAATGATGAATAGGCAAATCTTCTCTTGAAAGAAACAGAAACTGAAACTGTGGATAAGCTGCAGCCAGTTGCCTTAATTCTTTACCCACCTGCCCGTTTGCACCTGTAACAAGAATTAATGGCTTTGACATATTGTTTTATTTATAACTCAAAATTGTGTTTGCAATCTACAAAACAGGGATGTTGTAAATCTTTGGAAGAAAGTATCATTTTATCTGCGGGTATCATCCAGTCGATGTTCAACTCAGGGTCGTTATAAGCTACGCCGCCTTCAGTTTCTTTATTATAAAACCGATCGCATTTATAAAATACTTCTGCGGTTTCGCTTAAAACAGAATAGCCGTGGGCAAACCCCTGTGGCACCAATAACTGTTTTTTGTTTTTTGCAGTAAGTTCTATGGAGAATACACGGCCATGGGTGGGAGAACCCAATCTTAAATCTACCACCACATCTAAAATAGCGCCTTCTAAAACCCGTATGAGTTTGGTTTGGGCATGTGGTTGCTGCTGAAAGTGCAGGCCTCGCACTACGCCATAAACAGAACGGGCCTGATTGTCTTGCACAAATTTTATATCAATACCTTCTTTTAAAAAGGTTTTTTCGTTATACGATTCAAAAAAATAGCCCCGGTCGTCTCCAAAAACAACAGGTTCTATAATTACCAATCCGGGAAAAGGGGTAGCGGTTACGGGCATGATCTTAAAATTAGTATTACGCCTTAGCGTATTGTTGTTGATAATATTTCTGGTAATCGCCACTGGTTACATGCTTAATCCACTCTTCATTGGTCAGGTACCAGTCTACTGTTTTTTCCAGGCCTTCTTCAAATTGTAAAGAAGGGCTCCAGCCCAGTTCTTTATTTAGCTTGGTGGCATCAATGGCATAGCGTAAATCGTGGCCGGGCCGGTCTGTAACGTACGTAATCAATTGGGCTGATTCTCCGGCAGCACGGTTTAATTTTTTATCCATAATGCTGCACAGCAGGTGCACCAGGTCTATATTCTTCCACTCATTAAACCCACCCACATTATAGCTTTCTCCATTTTTACCGTTATGAAAAATAGTATCAATAGCACGTGCATGGTCTTCTACAAACAGCCAATCTCTTACATTTTCACCCTTGCCATAGACTGGCAATGGTTTGCTGTTTTTTATATTATTAATCATTAACGGAATCAGCTTTTCCGGAAAATGGTGCGAGCCGTAGTTATTAGAACAATTGCTCATTACCACCGGCAAGCCATAAGTATCGTGATAGGCCATTACAAAATGATCTGATGCAGCTTTAGATGCAGAGTAAGGAGAATGCGGATCATACGGCGTTTCTTCTGTAAAAAAACCAGTTTCACCCAACGTACCATACACTTCATCGGTTGATACATGGTAGAAGCGTTTGCCTTCCATAGCCGCTTTCCAGTAGTTTTTGCAGGCATTTAATAAAGTAACCGTTCCAATAACATTTGTTTTTACAAATGATAAAGGGTCCAGAATGCTCCGGTCTACATGGCTTTCTGCAGCCAGGTGTATTACGGCATCAAACTGGTATTTTTCAAACAGTGCATTTACACACTGCTCATCGGTAATATCTCCTTTTTCAAAAACATAATTAGCTGCACCTTCCACATCTTTCAGGTTTTCTAAATTACCTGCATAGGTAAGGGCATCCATATTTACAATTTTGTAAGCAGGATATTTGTTTACAAACAACCGCACCACATGGCTGCCAATAAAGCCGGCGCCTCCGGTTATTAAAAATGTTTTATTCATTTGCAAAGAATGAGGTTTTACGAATTGTTCTTACAAAATTACAAGCTCCAGTATTTGCGGCTCGTTATCTTTCCTTTATAAATTCCCTTCAGGTCTACAATTAAAGCCTTGGGTTTGGTAACGCTGGCAAACCAGGCATCATCTAACCCAACATAAGGTTTGTGCGGCACGGTTACAATTACGGCATCATAATCCTTATCTGTTTTTTTAGACAGGTGCAGGCCATACTCTTCATGCACTTCTTCTGCTTCTGCAAACGGGTCTTCAATATCTATATGAATATTAAAGGCCAGCAGCTCTTTTACTGTATCTACAATTTTTGAGTTGCGTATA
Organism: Flavihumibacter sp.; assembly: GCA_033761915.1. Taxonomy (GTDB): domain Bacteria; phylum Bacteroidota; class Bacteroidia; order Chitinophagales; family Chitinophagaceae; genus JACMLD01. Next base: position 37,126 of record JANRMC010000200.1, on the reverse strand, counting down.
TCACTTACATTTTCTTTAAAGGTTACACCTTTCACTAAAATCTTAGGCTCGTTAGAATTACGCAGCACATGGGTTATAATAGTACGGGCCACATAACGGGCCATATCATCATTAATAAAACGGCTGGCCGTAATTACTTTAGAATCGTATCCTAAAGAAGCTGCTTTATAAGTAAGATAGTAAGGGTCAACACCAATACAATGCCCCCCTACCAAACCCGGCTGAAACTTTAAAAAGTTCCACTTGGTGCCTGCCGCTTCAATTACATCAAAAGTGTTTACACCCATGCGGTCAAAAATCAAAGACAGTTCATTCATCAGCGCAATATTCAAATCCCGCTGGGTGTTTTCTACAATTTTACTGGCTTCTGCCACTTTAATAGTAGGTGCCCGGTGCACACCAGCATCCACCACCAGTTCATACGTTTTAGCAATTTCCTCCAACGATGTGGCATCGCAGCCAGAAACTACTTTTACCACTGTTTTTAAAGTATGCACTTTATCGCCCGGGTTAATGCGCTCTGGCGAATAACCTAATTTAAAATCATCGCCCATTTTCAAACCAGAGAAACGCTCCAGCACCGGTAAACAATCTTCTTCTGTGCAACCGGGGTAGGTGGTAGATTCATACACCACATAATCGCCTTTTTTTAACACCTTGCCTACCGTTTCTGATGCGCCAATTAATGGTTTTAAATCGGGCACATTGTATTTATCTACTGGTGTGGGCACAGCCACAATAAAAAATTGTGCTTCCCGCAACACCCCCATATCATTGGTAAAAACAATATCTCTTCCTTTAAATTCTTCGCGGTCTACTTCTTTACTGGGGTCAATGCCGTTATTCATCATCTCCACACGCTTGGCATTAATATCAAACCCAATTACTGAAATCTTTTTTGCAAACTCTAAAGCAATGGGTAAACCTACATACCCTAATCCTATAACAGCTAGTTTGGCTTTTTTCTCAACAAGTTCCTGATACATTCTTTTTTTTAATTAAAAGGTTGATAAACGTTTTAAGCAGTTTTATAAATGGGGTTACGGACTTTATATCTTTATTCAGCATCGTTGTGTCACTCACTTTTACGGCAGTAATGCTATGCGGCACCGGGCTGCGTTAATTACAAATGTACAAGAGTGCGACGCAACAAAAGCCCGATAGTATTACTACTGCCGGGCTCCTGCTGGTTATTTTATACTCACAAATTCTTTGGGTTGTTTAATCCACTCTTCTTGTGGTAACGATTTGAAATATTCATACGTTACTTTCACGCCTTCGCTACGGTGCACGGTGGGTTGCCAGCCTAAAATTTGTTTTGCTTTTGTAATATCTGGTTTGCGTTGCTTCGGATCATCTTTAGGCAGGGGCTTGTACACAATTTTTTGCGTGGTGCCGGTTAGCTTAATAATTTCTTCTGCAAAGTCTTTTAATGAAATTTCATCGGGGTTACCAATATTTACCGGCAAATGATAATCGCTCAGCAACAAGCGGTAAATACCTTCCACCAGATCGGCCACATAGCAGAAACTGCGGGTTTGGCTGCCATCGCCAAAAACGGTTAAATCCTCACCCCGCAACGCCTGACCAATAAAGGCGGGCAATGCACGACCATCATTCAATCGCATACGCGGGCCATAGGTATTAAATATGCGTATGATTCTGGTTTCAACACCATGAAAGGTATGATAGGCCATGGTGATAGATTCCATATAACGCTTTGCCTCATCATACACGCCTCGTGGACCAACCGGATTTACATTACCCCAATATTCTTCTGTTTGCGGATGCACCAATGGGTCTCCATACACTTCTGAAGTAGAGGCCACGAGTATGCGGGCATTTTTTGCTTTGGCTAAACCCAGGCAATTGTGCGTGCCATGTGCGCCTACTTTTAAGGTTTGTATGGGAATTTTTAAATAGTCAATGGGGCTGGCTGGCGATGCAAAATGTAAAATATATTTCAGCTCGCCGGGTATGTGAATGAACTTGGTAATATCGTGATTATAAAACTCAAATTGCTCCAGCTTAAACAGGTGTTCAATATTTTTCAAATCGCCTGTTATCAGGTTATCCATGCCAATTACATGATAGCCTTCTTTTATAAAGCGGTCACACAAGTGTGAACCTAAAAAACCGGCAGCGCCGGTTATTAATACTCTTTCTCTGCTCATTATTGCATTGTTATTTTGTATGATTTCCGTTAGCAGGCACGGCGGTGGCACGGCCTACACTTTCGTAATAAAATCCCAGTTCTTTAATAGCGTTTACATCAAACAGGTTACGACCATCAAAAATTACTTTATTCTTTAAAGTAGTAACCATTCTTAAAAAATTAGGTGTTCTAAACTCGTTCCATTCTGTGGCAATAATCAATGCATCGGCTCCTTCTAATGTTTCATACTGGTTTTCTGCATAATGCACTTTATCGCCTATCACACCTTTTACATTGGCCATGGCTTCGGGGTCAAACACACTTAATGAGGCTCCTGCTGCGGTTAACGCATCAATCATATATAAGGCCGGAGCTTCGCGTATATCATCTGTATTGGGTTTAAATGCCAGCCCCCACAGCGCAAACTTCTTCCCCTTCAGGTCGTTGTTAAAGAAGTTTTTAATCTTGGGTATTAAATGCAGTTTCTGTTTTTCATTAATATCCATTACTGCGTTTAATATTTTAAACTCGTAATTAACTTCTTCAGATGATTTTACCAATGCCTGCACATCTTTGGGAAAACAACTGCCGCCGTAACCAATGCCGGGAAACAGGAAGCGTTTGCCAATACGCTCATCACTGCCAATACCACGACGTACCATATCCACATCTGCACCCAACTTTTCGCAAAGCAGGGCCACTTCATTCATAAAAGTAATTTTGGTAGCCAGAAAAGAGTTGGCGGCATACTTGGTTAATTCTGCAGAACGCTCATCCATAAAAATTATAGGGTTGCCCTGGCGTACAAACGGATTGTACAGGTCTCCCATCACTTTACGGGCTCTTTCAGAACTGGTACCAATTACCACACGGTCGGGTTTCATAAAATCATCTACGGCTACACCTTCCCTTAAAAACTCCGGATTAGACACTACATCAAAATCTGTTTTTGCATTTTTTGAAATAGCAGCATGTACTTTTTCTGCAGTGCCTACGGGTACTGTACTTTTATCTACAATCACTTTATAATCGGTCATTATTTTACCAAGATGGTCGGCCACACCTAAAATATATTTCAGGTCTGCAGAGCCATCCTCTCCCGGAGGAGTGGGTAATGCCAGAAATACAATAGCGGCATCTTTTATCCCTTCTTCCAAAGAAGTGGTAAAACGTAAACGTTCTTCCCTGAGGTTACGGATGAAGAGTTTTTCCAAACCAGGCTCATAAATGGTTATTTGCCCGTTGGACAGTTTTTCAACTTTACTCTTATCAATATCTACACAGGTTACATCATTTCCTGTTTCTGCGAAACAGGTACCTGTTACTAAACCTACGTAACCGGTACCAACTACTGCAATTTTCATTTGGTCTGGGGGATTTTTTTGTGGTTAAGATTTAATTGATATAGTCTAAAACATTTTTTGTGATATACTCTAACTGTTCTGTCTCCATTTCAGTATGTATTGGCAATGAAATAACCCTTTCTGTTAACCAATCGGTAGTGGCTAACTTGTAGTTGGCCCCACCCAATGCAGCAAACATTTTCTGACGATGTGCCGGAACCGGGTAATAAATCATTGAAGGTATCTGCTTATCGGCCAGGTATTGATTCAGGCCGTCTCTATCCACCCCTTCAAGCAATAATGTGTATTGGTGAAATACATGTGTGCCGTATGCTGCACGGAAGGGAGTGGTTATTTTAGGATGATTGGCAAATGCCTTGTCATAATAATCGGCCACGCTTCTTCTTGCAGCAATATAAGCATCCAGCTTTCTCAATTTTACATTTAATACTGCCGCCTGTATGGTATCTAACCGGCTGTTGCAACCTACTACATCGTGGTAGTAACGCTTGCTTTGGCCATGATTAGCAACCATTTTCAGCTGACTAGCTAACGCATCATCATTGGTAAATATTGCACCACCATCACCGTAACATCCCAAATTTTTTGATGGGAAAAACGACGTGGCGCCTATCGTACCAATACTACCCGTCTTTTTTTTGCTGCCATCCGCATAAAAATAATCGGCTCCTATGGCCTGGGCATTGTCTTCAATTACATATAACTGGTGCTCCTTGGCAATAGCCATTATCTCTTCCATCTGGCAAACATGGCCGTATAAATGCACTGGCACAATTGCTTTTGTTTTTGGGGTAATGGCTTTTTTAATAGCCTCGGGGGCTATACAAAAAGTTTTGGCATCCACTTCTACAAATACCGGCTTCAAACGCAGCAGAGCAATTACTTCTGTTGTGGCTATATAAGTAAAAGAAGGGGTAATTACTTCATCGCCGGGCTCTAAGCCCAACGCCATCATGGCTATTTGCAGGGCATCGGTACCATTGGCACAGGGTATAACGTGTTTAACGCCTAAGTAAGAAGAAAGCTGAAGGGCAAAATCCTGAACCGGTTTACCATTAATAAATGCTGAGCTTTCTAATACCTCTAAAACCGCTTTATCAACCTCATCTTTAATGTTGTGGTACTGCTTTTTCAGATCAACCATTTGTATGGGGCGCATATGGATATTATTTCGGCGGCAAAAATAGTAAAATAAGCATAGGCTGAAAGTGGTATTTTGAAAATACCCAATTATTAACTCGTTGGTAACCCGTTTCTTTGCAAAGCTTTATTTTTGAGCCCGGCGGCAGTAATGCTAATAAACAGCCGTTGCGTCGCACCCTTCAGCATTTGAGATTTGATGTTTCTGATTTGAAATTAAAAATGTCAAATCAAAAATTCTGTAGCTGAAGTGTGCGACGCAACAGAAGCTGATTAAGGTACTGTAGCTGACTACAAAAAAACACATGCATTTATTACTGTATAAAATATTTGTTTGGTTATACGGCATAGCAGCCCGTTGCCTGGCCCCCTGGAACACAAAGGCAGCACTTTGGGTGCAAGGCCGTAAAAACCTGTTGCCGCATATTGCCGCCACCTGGAGCAATACACAAAGCAATTTTACCATTTGGATGCACAGCGCTTCTTTAGGAGAATTTGAACAGGGCCGGCCCGTGCTGGAAGCATTAAAAAAACAACACCCGCAATGCCGCATTGTACTCACTTTTTTTTCTCCCTCTGGTTATGAAATAAGAAAAAATTATAAAGGTGCTGATGCAGTGTTTTACCTGCCGGCAGACAGTGCTAAAAATGCGGCAGCCTTCTTAGATATCATACAACCCAACCTGGTGCTTTGGGTGAAGTATGAATATTGGTATCATTACCTCAACACCCTTAAAAAAAGAAATATACCCGCCCTGCTTGTTGCTGGCTTATTCAGGCCTTCACAGCCCTTTTTTAAGTGGTATGGCCGTTTGCATCGCCACATGCTGGGTTGTTTTGAACAGCTATTTGTACAAACACTGGTTTCAAAAGAACTGGTAAACAGTATTGGCTTTACAAAAAATGTGGCAGTAAGTGGAGATACAAGATTTGACCGGGTTACCGCCATTGCCCAATCTTTTGAACCATTAGCGCTTATTGAAAGTTTTATTGGCAACGCACCCGTTATTGTAGCTGGCAGCACCTGGCTGGAAGATGAGGAAGAGCTGGATCATTTTGCCAATACCCACCCCGAACTGAAATTTATTATTGCCCCGCATGAAATTGGCGAAGAGCGGATGAAAGAAATATTGCCCCTTTTTAAAAACAGTATCCGTCTTTCTGCTTACAGTGGTGCGGCAACAAATGCCAACACCTTAATAATTGATAATATTGGCATGCTCAGCAAACTTTACCGTTATGCCACCATTGCTTATGTAGGTGGCGGCTTTGGCGATGATGGGTTGCATAATATTTTAGAAGCGGCGGTTTATTATAAGCCGGTATTGTTTGGCCCTAATTATGAAAAGCATTACGAAGCTGTTGACATGGTGGAAGCCGGTGGCGCTTTTACCATAGAAAATGCATTGGAAGCAGAAAACGTATTGCAGCAATTATTAAGTAATCAAATGGCATACCAGGCAGCAGCACAGGCAGCAGGCAATTATGTAAAAGAAAACACCGGTGCTACGGCGGCTATACTAAATTACATTCAGGAAAAACGTCTTCTTACCAGCAGGTAAAATTGTTGTACCAATTCTTTACTATCATCCCAGCCCAGTTTTAGTTTCAGCTCACGGTCCATCCAAAAAGCGGCCTCTTCATACACCGAAAAATTATTGATGGTTTTAAGGCTGCGCTCATACATGGCTTCATCGTTTCTGAACAATTCACTCATAAATACAAAGCGGTCGTTAATGCCAATGGCTTTTTTAAGATCTTTTATAGGTGTGCTGGTTAATTTATGTGCTACTTCGGTGGTGGCCGTTTTTAAGCGGTCGTTTAACGATGCATCGCTGCGGCCAATAACATCATTTATTTCTTTACTGCTGGTTTGCTGTGCAAGTGTGGGTACTTCGCTGGCTATAATTTGATGGGCAAAGTTAGCAGGCATGGGGTCTTTAACAACCGGTGCCGTTTCGGGCATTTTTTTTTCTGCAGCTGCCGGGGGTGTTTTAATGTTGTTGGAAGCAGGCAAAACAACCGCTACTTTTGCCGTGCCCATGCGGTTACCAGCAGCAGCGGTTACTAATTGTAATTCTGATTGTAATAACTGTACGGTCATTAATAAGACAGCAGCATCTGCACCCTGTGCAGTTTGTTCCTGCAATTTTGTAATCAGTGCTTTAACTCTTTCCATGTTTTAGTACTTTGGGTAATTAAAACCCGTTATAAAAGTAACCATTATTTTCAGCTAATAGTGTTAAACCATGTTTATTGAACCCCATCTTTCAGGCGAGCGGCGTGGCTGGATTGAAGTTATCTGCGGTTCTATGTTCAGCGGAAAGACCGAAGAACTCATCCGCCGGTTAAAAAGAGCCCGTATTGCCAACCTGAAAGTTGAAATATTTAAACCCGCCATTGATGTGCGATATGATGAACAAAAAATTGTATCGCACGATGAAAATGCCATCATCTCCACCCCTATTGATAATTCTCAAACCATATTATTAATGGCCAGCGGTGTAGATGTGGTGGGTATTGACGAAGCCCAGTTTTTTGATGACCAGTTGCCCGATGTATGCGAACAATTGGCCCTGCGTGGCACCCGTGTAATAATTGCGGGGTTGGATATGGATTACCTGGCCAAGCCTTTTGGGCAAATGCCCTTTTTGCTGGCCAAAGCAGACTATATAACCAAGTTGCATGCCATTTGTGTGCAATGCGGGCATATTGCTAATTATTCTTATCGCAAATCAAACAACGAAGCACAGGTAATGCTGGGCGAAAAAGACCATTACGAACCAAGATGCCGCTATTGCTATCAAAAAAAAGATTAAGAGGTACCCAGCGACAGTAATGCTATTTAACACCGTTGCTCGTTGAAAACCCCGATAAGATTTGAGCCAAGCTTTCGGGGCACCCTTTAACAGCAACGCTCCGGTAAACAAAAACTATTTTTATTTTGAGCACTTACAAACACATCATTGCCCTTTTTAAAAAAGACCTGCTGCTGGAAATACGCCAGCAATACAGTTTTTATGGCATTGTGCTGTATGTAGCCTCCACCATATTTGTATTGTATCTGGCCATGGGTTCGCCGGAAGATGTGGTGTGGAACGGCCTTTTCTGGATGATACAGCTTTTTGTTTGTGTAAATGCTGTAGCCAAAAGCTTTTTACAGGAAAGCCGTGGACGCATGCTCTATTTCTATTCAATAGCAGGCCCCAAAGCTTTTATTCTTTCAAAGCTGCTGTTTAATGCATTGCTCATGCTGTTAATGACCGGCACCAGCATGCTGCTCTTTTTTTTATTTTTTGAAAACCCTTTGCAAAGCCCCTGGAAGTTTGCAGGCATTGCCAGCCTGGGTGGCTTGGGGCTAAGCCTTGTATTTACATTTCTTTCTGCCATTGCTGCAAGAGCACAACAGAATGCAGCGCTTATGGCTATTATGGGTTTTCCGCTGGTAATACCACAATTGCTGCTTTTAATGAAGCTGAGCAATATTGCTTTTTCTGATGTTATACAGGCCGGCTTAGCACAAATGGTTTTGCTATTGGTTGGTTTTGATGTGCTGGTGGTGGCTTTAGCCATTATTTTGTTTCCGTTTCTTTGGAAAGATTAAGGCGTACTTCTTAAAAACTTCATATTACAGCAGAAAATTATTTTTATAAGTTTTTATTAAGAGTGCCGGCTGCATCCACAAATTTTTTATTGTCGCTGTTTCCCCTATTTTTGTGCACCCGTTTACGGCAGTAGTAAGCTACCAGCATCGTAAATGCTTTGTAACGAAATACAATCTATGCGCCAGTCCTGGTGGAAAATATTAAGTGTACTGTTACTTTCTTACACGCTTATTGCCGGTTTTTTAGGAACTGTTCCTGTTAAGCCGATTTTAAATGAAACCATACGCAACCTGTATTTTCATGTGGCTATGTGGTTTGCTATGATGATTTTCTTCATTGTATCTTTAGTTTACTCCATCAAATTTTTAAGAAGTAATAACCTGAAACACGATTGGTATGCGGTTGAGTTTGCCAACTCAGGAATTTTGTTTGGTATTTTAGGTATTGTTACCGGGGCTGTTTGGGCCAATTATACCTGGGGCAAACCCTGGAGCAACGATATAAAACAGATAGGTGCTGCCATATCAATTTTAATATACCTGGCCTACCTGGTACTGCGTAATTCTTTACCCGATTTGGATAAACGGGCACGCATTGGCGCCGTGTACAATATTTTTGCCTTCTTTTTGTTAATACCTGCAATATGGGTAATACCCAGATTGGTAGAAAGTTTACACCCCGGTGGCATGGGTAACCCGGCTTTTAATACAAAAGATATAGACAGCCGCATGCGTATGATTTTTTGGCCCGCAGCCGTGCCCGGCTGGACCTTGTTAGGTTTATGGATTACCACCCTGCGCATCCGAACCCGTATACTGGAAGAGAAACAATTGACAAATGACTAAATATTTAAAATATTTTTTGATGGTGCTGATGGCTGGTTTAAACAGCCTTTGTGTATTGGCACAAACTAATAACGAAGTGCCGCAAATGGCTGATGCCATGAGGGCCAACGGAAAAATTTATGTGGTGGTGGCAGTAGTAGCCATCATCTTACTGGGTATTTTTTTGTACGTAATACGGCTGGATAAAAAGATAAGCCAACTGGAAAAGAAAGGAAAATAATTTCAACATTTGCAGTAGCAAAATGTTGAGTTAAGTGCTATGAGCTGAAGTGTGCGACGCAACAACTGTTGAAAAAGGTTCGCTCTGATTGGCTCATATTTTTTAACCCTGTTAAAACAACAAGCGTTCATCAGTTACAACGATTGCAACCATATAAAAACCTAAAAAAAATACATCATGGCAGGAAAACATGAATACAGCTTTTTTGGAGCTGTTGAAAAAAGCTTTGAAAACGCAGCCAAGTTTACGAATTGGGACCCCGGAATTCTGGAGCAGATTAAACAATGTAACTCGGTTTACCGGATGCATTTTCCGGTAAAGATTGGCGATAAGATAGAAGTTATTAAAGCCTATCGTGTGCAGCACTCTCATCATAAAACGCCTTGTAAAGGTGGTATCCGTTTTAGCACAGCGGTAAACCTGGATGAAGTAATGGCGCTGGCTGCACTAATGACTTTTAAGTGTGCTATTGTAAACGTACCCTTTGGTGGTGCAAAAGGTGGCATCAGCATTGACCCTAAAAAATATTCTGTGTACGAGCTGGAAAAAATTACCCGCCGCTACACTGCAGAACTGATTAAGAAAAACTTTATTGGCCCTGGTACGGATGTGCCTGCACCAGACTATGGTACCGGCGAACGTGAAATGGCTTGGATACTGGATACCTACACATCTATGCGCCCCGGCGAAATTGATGCTGCCGGTTGTGTTACCGGTAAGCCGGTTACACAAGGTGGTGTAAGAGGCCGCAGAGAAGCTACCGGTTTAGGTGTGTTTTATGGTTTACGTGAAGTGTGCCGCATGCCGGATGTTATGGAAAAATTGGGATTGCAAACTGGCATTGAAGGTAAAACAGTGGTGGTGCAGGGCTTGGGTAATGTGGGTTACCATGCAGCTAAATACTTCAGAGAAGGGGGAGCTAAAGTTATTGCACTGGCAGAATATGAGGGTGCTATTATGAACCACAACGGACTGAATGAAGATGAAGTGTTTCAGCACCGTAAAAAAACAGGATCTATTTTAAACTTCCCCGGTGCCACTAATATTACCAACTCTTCTGAAGCGTTAGAATTAGCATGCGATATTTTAATACCGGCCGCATTAGAAAATGTAATTAACGGAGAAAATGCACCCCGTGTGAAGGCAAAGATTGTGGGCGAAGCAGCAAACGGACCTTTAACACCCGAAGCAGATGAAGTGTTTGCTAAAAAAGGAACCCTGGTGGTACCCGATATGTACCTGAATGCCGGTGGTGTTACGGTAAGTTATTTTGAGTGGTTGAAAAACCTGAGCCACGTGCGTTATGGCCGTATGGAAAAACGCTTTACTGAAAACCTGAACACGCATATTTTAGGCCAGATAGAAAGCTTAACCGGTAAACAGGTTGCCAACAGCGAAAGAGAATTAATTATGCACGGTCCTGATGAAGTGGATTTAGTGTATAGTGGGCTTGAAGAAACCATGATTACCGCTACCCGCGAAATTATGGATCAATGGAAAAAAACACCGGAAATACCTGATATGCGTTCTGCAGCTTATGTAGTGGCTATTAATAAAGTGGCTACCAGCTATGTAGAACTGGGTATCTTCCCTTAATCTGATAAGACAAGAGAAAAACAAAGAAAAAAATCCTGTAGCGTTTGCTGCAGGATTTTTTTTTATTCGTAATCAGGTAATGTTTCAATACTGCTCATTCCAATACCATCGCGGTGGTATCCATAACAACTGAGCCCGTTGGTAACAACCAGGTAGGGCACCGGCACCGCCATATTGTAGTTTAACACCTGGCTCAACACTTTTACTTCCAGCGGTGTATCGCTGCTTTTACATTCTATCATCAGCCAGGGTTTTACGGCTTTGTTGTACACTAAAATATCAAAGCGTTTATTTACCTCGCCTACTTTTATTTTACGTTCAACCGCAATATAAGGAGCCGGATATTTTTTTACCTGCACCAGGTATTGCAAAAAATTCTGGCGCACCCACTCTTCTGGCGTTAAAGCCACCCATTGCCGGCGTATATCATCCCAAATCTCTTCTTTCTTCCACTCCGGCTCACGTATTTTAAACTGGTAATTGGGGTAATTAATAAAGATGGAAAGAGGAACCGGATTTTTCAACGTAATTAATTTTGTATTTTAGCTGTTAACGCAAGATAAAAAAAATTGCTGCATCTAATTATGAAGACAAGAGAAGAAATTGTAGACAACTGGTTGCCCCGCTACACCGGCCAGCAATTAACTGATTTTGGAGAGTACATTCTTTTAACCAATTTCAGCAATTATGTTACCCTGTTTGCAGAGTGGCACAAAGTAGACGTGGTAGGTATTGGAAAACCCATGCAATGCGCCACTGCAGACAATATTACCATTATTAATTTTGGTATGGGCAGCCCTACTGCTGCCACTATTATGGATTTACTAACCGCTATTCATCCCAAAGCTGTTTTGTTTTTGGGCAAATGCGGTGGTTTAAAAAAGCGTAATAATATTGGCGATTTAATTTTGCCCATTGCCGCCATTCGCGGAGAGGGTACATCAAACGATTACTTTCCGCCCGAAGTACCGGCACTGCCTGCGTTTGCATTACAAAAAGCAGTTTCCACCACCATCAGAGACCATGGTGTAGATTACTGGACCGGCACGGTGTACACCACTAACCGCCGCGTATGGGAGCATGATGAAGTGTTTAAAGAGTATCTGAAAAAAGTAAGAGCCTATGCTATAGATATGGAAACGGCCACCATTTTTTCTGTAGGCTTCTATAACAAAATACCAACTGGTGCGCTGTTGTTGGTGAGCGATCAGCCCATGATACCCGAAGGCGTTAAAACAGAAGAAAGCGATAAAAAAGTTACCGGCTCTTATGTAGAAAATCATATTAAAATAGGTATCGACTCATTAAAGCAGTTAATGAACAACGGGCTTACCGTGCGGCATCTTAAATTTTAATATTGGGTTACCAGCAGCTGTTCTTTTATCAGCATCGTTGCGTCGCACACTTCAACTATAGTAAAAGGTATGTGGCAAAAGCTATAAGGCCTTATGCCTCTCAGCTTATAGCTTTTCTTAAGTACAAGTGTGCGACGCAAGAATGTTAAATAGTACCACCACTGCTGGTAACAAAATAGTTTAATACTTATTACATACTTCTATTTTTTGCAACCGTTATTAGAAATAAAAAACCTGCAGGTAAATTTTGAAACCGAACATGGTTGCAACACAGCTGTAAAAGACATTTCATTTACGGTTAACCGCGGAGAAATTGTTGCCATTGTAGGAGAATCGGGCTCCGGTAAATCTGTTACTTCATTATCGGTAATGCAATTGCTATCGGCCAAGACTGTACGTTACCCGCAGGGCGAAATTTTATTTAGCCATGATGGCGAAGCACCGGTTAATTTATTAAAGGCATCGGCCAATACCCTGCAACAATTAAGAGGCAACCGCATGGCCATGATTTTTCAGGAACCAATGACTTCTTTAAACCCGGTATACACCTGCGGCAACCAGGTTATGGAAGCCATTTGCCTGCATCAGAAAATAAATAAAACCACCGCCAAACAAAAAACCATTGCGCTTTTTGAAAAAGTGAAACTACCCAACCCTGCCGCAATGTTTAACCGCTACCCACACCAATTAAGTGGCGGACAAAAACAACGGGTTATGATTGCTATGGCCATGAGTTGCCAGCCCTCTTTGCTCATTTGCGATGAACCCACCACGGCTTTAGATGTAACCGTGCAAAAAAATATTTTGCAACTGCTTAAAGAATTACAGTTGCAGGAAAACATGGGTGTAATTTTTATTACACACGATTTAGGAGTGGTGGCTTCTATTGCAGACAGTGTAATTGTAATGTATAAGGGCAGCATTGCAGAACAGGGCAATGTGCATACTGTTTTAAAAACGCCTGCACATCCCTACACAAAAGGATTGCTGGCTTGTCGTCCGGCCCTGCACCCAAAAAGCAGCCGTCTGCCGGTTGTAAGCGATTTTTTGCAGGAAGCAACTGAAGCTGCAATCAGCAGTCAATTATCTAACACAATGCCGTTGGTAAAATCTACCACAGCAGAAATATTGGTACAGGTAACAGATCTGGATGTTTGGTACCCCGCCTCAAAAAATTTTTGGGGTAAGGCAACGGCTTACACCAAAGCGGTGGACCGTATTAGTTTTGATATTTACAAAGGAGAAACATTGGGTCTTGTGGGCGAAAGTGGTTGTGGTAAAACAACTCTTGGGCGTAGCTTACTGGGCTTATTAAAACCTACTGGCGGCAGTATAAGTTTTAATAATAAAAACATCTTGTCTATGCCGGCCAATACATTACGGCATTTAAGAAAAGACATTCAGATAATTTTTCAGGACCCTTATTCATCACTTAACCCCAGGCTTACTGTTGGCAATGCCATTGAAGAAGTATTGCAGGTACATCAGCTTGCCGGCAGCCGGCAGCAGCGCCGGCAAATGGTGGCAGCACTTTTAGATAAAGTAAGCTTATTACCACAGCATGCCAACCGCTACCCGCATGAGTTTAGTGGTGGACAGCGGCAGCGTATTGTAATTGCCCGTGCCCTGGCATTAAACCCTTCTTTTATTGTATGCGATGAAAGCGTGAGTGCTTTGGATGTAAGTGTGCAGGCACAGGTATTAAACCTGCTGAACGATTTAAAAAAAGAGTATGGTTTTACAGTGGTATTTATTTCTCACGACCTTTCTGTGGTGCATTATATAAGCGACCGTATAATGGTAATGCAAAAAGGAAAAATTATTGAAACCGGCGAAGCCAGCCAGGTTTACAAACACCCCAAAGAAGCATATACACAACAATTAATTGCAGCAATTCCGGCATAGTGGGTTATTTGCGCCGTGCATTATATATTTATAGTCAAACCCTAACTTTACAATACCAGCCATTTCTTATGCAAACAATAAAAGTACAAACCACACAAAACATAGAAGTAGAATACCAATTAGCCGGTGTGGGAGATCGTATGGTAGCCTACCTGGTAGATATTGCCATATATATTGGGTTTTGGTTTTTACTGTTGTTATTAAACCAGGCAACCAGTTTCTTAAGCAACAATTACCTGGCTTTTTTAGCTTCATTCCCTTTTTTGTTTTACAGTCTTTGCTGCGAGTTTTTTTTAAACGGCCAAACTATTGGCAAAAGAGCCAAAGGCATACAGGTTATTAGTTTAGATGGTGGCCAGGCCAGCTTTGGGCAATACCTGATACGTTGGGTGTTCAGCTTGATAGATGTATCTATAAGCAGCGGTGTGGTAGCTGTGGTGATGATTGCATTAACAGATAAAAGCCAGCGCCTGGGAGATAAAATAGCCGGCACTACGGTAGTAAGAACCCGCATTAAAACCACTTTACAGGATACTATTTTTGAAGAGACTGCCGATATTTACCAACCACTTTACCCGCAGGTAAGCATTTTAAAAGAAAAAGATATTGCCCTGGTAAAAGAAGTATTAAACCGCAATTACAAATTACCTAATTACGAAATGGTGATAAAAACTGCTGATAAAATAAAGCAGGTGTTAGAAATTGAAGCACAGCATGAAGCCGAAGACTTCTTAAAAACTATTATTAAAGATTACAACCACGTAACTGCAAGAATGTAAAAAAGGGAGTTTATTACAAACTCCCTTATAGAATAATAATTTTGTCATTCTTATTGTCCAAACATCTCTCTCATTCTGTCCTGCATTTGTGTAGGATCTTGCAAAGCAGCCCAACCCAGCATGGCATATAACCAGATAGTAAATATCAGGTATAAAGAAGACAGCGCCACACCAATCCAAGCACAAATTTTACCTGCATTAACATTTTTTAATGATGAAGCGGTATACAAATCGGGGTTGGCGGTATATGCCTCTTTTGCTTTTTTGGCCAATACCAATGCAATAATACCACAAATAAGACCCACCACACCGTAGCAGCAGCACAATACAATTGAAATAATACCCAGTACTAATACTGCGGTTGAGTTAGGCACCGGCATTTGCAGGCCCTGGTTGTTTCCCTGGTTGATGTTTGTTTCCATTACAATAATGTTTTGGTTTTAATTTTTACAATGTAATTAATAATGATAATTGATGCGATAAAGATGTATAATATTTTAATAACAGTACTGCCGTTCTTAAAATTAAATTTCAGGTGCAGCAGAGTAAATAATAATAAACCCAGCATGGGTATGGTGGCCGGATATAAATAAAAACTCTGGCTGATATTTCCTTTTAATAAAGCTACAAAAGAACGTTGCAAACCGCAGCCCGGGCAATCTATTAAAAAAGTGCTTTTGAAAGGGCATTTCAGCAAATGCAATTCTAACCAGTGTACAAAATCACCGTAAGCAGCCAGCAGCAGTATACCCAGATTGTAAATTGCAAGTCGCATTGTGTTTGAAAGATAAATATTTTTCAAACAAAAAAAACACCGGGCCAGGCGGCACCGGTGTTATGTTAAAAAGTAAGCACAAGTTTAGTACGCTTGTGCAAATAATACTCTTTGTTTGCTGGGTTTACCGGTTAAAATACACTGTCCTTCCTCGGCATTATTATCTAATGGTATGCAGCGGATGGTTGCCTTGGTTTTTTCTTTGATGGTTTCCTCAGTTTCAGCAGTACCATCCCAATGGGCACTTACAAAGCCGCCTTTCCCATTCAGCACAGTTACAAATTCATCCCAGCTATCTACTTTGGTAATATGCCCGGCACGATAATCTAACGCCTTTGTGTACATTGCCTGCTGTATTTCTTCCAGCAGGGCAGTAACCGTTGCGGCTAAATTTTCCAATGGCATACTCTTTTTTTCTTTGGTATCTCTGCGGGCTACTTCGGCCACGCCGTTTTCAATATCTCTCGGACCCACAGCGATTCTTACAGGTACCCCTTTCATTTCATACTCTGCAAACTTCCAACCCGGGCGGGCATTATCATTGTCATCGTATTTAACCCTTATGCCGGCGCTTTTTAGTGCAGCAGTAATGACAGCTACTTTTTCATCAATTATAGCTTTTTGTTCAGCCCCTTTAAAAATGGGTACAATTACAACCTGCAGCGGAGCTATACGCGGTGGCAGTATCAACCCATCATCATCGCTATGGGCCATTACAAGTGCCCCAATTAAACGGGTGCTAACACCCCAGCTGGTAGCCCAAACATATTCCAGTTTATTTTCTTTGTCAGAAAATTTTACGTCAAACGCTTTGGCAAAGTTTTGTCCCAAAAAGTGCGAGGTGCCTGCCTGCAACGCTTTACCATCCTGCATCAGTGCTTCAATACAATAGGTATCTTCTGCACCAGCAAAACGCTCGTTGGGTGTTTTAACGCCTTTAATAACCGGTAAAGCCATATAGTTTTCTACAAAATCGGCATACACATTCAGCATCTTTACCGTTTCTTCTACAGCCTCTTCTTTGGTGGCATGCGCCGTGTGCCCTTCCTGCCATAAAAATTCTGCCGTGCGTAAAAATAAACGGGTACGCATTTCCCAACGCACCACGTTGGCCCATTGGTTTACCAAAATTGGTAAATCGCGGTACGATTGTATCCATGTTTTATACGTATTCCATATAATTGCCTCACTGGTGGGGCGCACCACTAACTCTTCTTCCAGTTTTGCATCCGGGTCCACCATCAGTTTGCCTTTTTTCTCGGGGTCGGTCTTTAACCGGTAATGCGTAACCACTGCACACTCTTTGGCAAAGCCTTCTGCATTCTTTTCTTCTGCCTCAAACAAACTTTTGGGCACAAATAATGGAAAATAGGCATTTACATGGCCTGTTTCTTTAAACATCCTGTCTAACTGATCCCGCATGTTTTCCCACAGAGCAAAACCATAGGGTTTTATTACCATGCACCCGCGTACGGCCGAATAATCGGCCAGGCCGCCTTTTAAAACAAGGTCGTTATACCATTGGCTGTAATCGTCTGCCCTGTTTGTAATTTCCTTACTCATTTGTTTTTTTATTTTATGTACTTAGCATTTGTATGGCTATTAAGCTTTTCTTGCGTCGCACTCTTGTGCATTTAGAATGCTTATGAGCAATAGCCCACAGGCCCATAAAAGTACAAGTGTGCGACGCAAGGATGCCGGGTTTTGCACCCCGGCCGGCTACCCCAAACAGCCATTAATTAAGAACTTTTGCCTATACTTTACAAGCCCTAACAGCCGTTATTGTTTTTAACAATGCCCTCACAATAAAAGCTGGCACTTGCATAGTATTTGTTGTATTTTTACTAAGGCAAGCGCAAATGTAATTTTAAAAAAGTAAACCATGTTTATGAAAGAAAAAATTTTACTCTTAGCCATTGCAGCAGCAACTTTTACCAGTTGCACCACTGCTTATAAAACCGGGCAAACCCCCGATGATGTGTATTATTCTCCGGCAAAGCCTGAAGAAGAGTATGTGCGGGTGGAAAAAGAGGAAGATCGCTACCAATCATACGAAGCCTACCAGGATGAATACCGCAACGACCGTTTTATGCGCATGGCAGTACGCAACCGTATGTGGATGGGTACTTATAATGATTATGCCTGGAATGATTGGCGCTATAATACATGGAACTACAATAGCTGGAACAGTCCATGGAACAGCTATTGGGCATGGAATAACTATTACAATCCTTACTGCGGTAACAGCAATGTTATAATTGTTAATCCAAAATATTACAACAGACAACCCCAGAGCAGGCCAATTGCCTTTAACCCCAATAGCTACAAGCCACGCGTTAGTACCAGCAACGCTTATAAACCCGGCAGCAGTTACAGGGGCAGTACTTACAGCGGTCGTTACAATAATAGTAATAACAGCAATGGCAGCAGTTTTAGCAGTACACTTAGAAAAGTATTTAACAATACCGGAAGCAGTGGTAGCAGCAATAACAGCTATACTCCTTCCACCAACACATCAACTCCATCACGCAGTTACACACCGTCATCTTCTGGTTCTTCTTCTGGCAGTAGCGGTAGCAGTGGTGGTGGTGTAAGCCGCCCTACCCGCGGAGGTGGTAAATAAACATAATAACAACATTTGGACGGACACATAAAAAAGGAGGACACTGGTTTTGAGTATTCACTTAAAATGAGTTCCTCCTTTATTATATCTTTTTGCACATAATATTACAGCATGAAATCAATTATTACTTTAAGCCTTGTGTTAATAACGGCCGCTGCAGCTGCCCAAATACCAGAAGATGCCCTTAAGTTTTCGTGGAATGCCCCTAATGGTACTGCAAGAAACCAGGCTATTGGTGGTGCTATGGGTTCTTTAGGCGGAGATATATCTGCCACCTATGTAAACCCGGCGGGCCTCGGTTTTTTTAAAACCAGTGAAATGGTATTTTCTCCCGGCTTCTCTTTTATAAAAAACAAAAGCAATTTCAGAGGTTCTGAAGCCAGTGATAAAGGCAAGGGGTTTAATTTGGGTACCAGTGGTTTTGTATTTGGAGGTAGCAACCGCTACAGCCGATGGACAAGTACTGCTGTAAGTCTTGCTGTTAGCCGTACGGCCAACTTCAACAATAAAATATTTTATAAAGGCGGAAATAATTTTAGCAGCTATGGAGAACAATGGGCTGCAGAAGTTGCTAATAGTGGTTTAACGCTGGATCAGGTTTTAAACAGCAATACGGTTTCTTTAGGAGCCCGCATGGCTGTTTACTCCTACTTAATAGACACATTAACCATACCAGGCAATACCGGCAAGGATATAGTAAGTATGGCTTTATGGAATAACCTTAAAAATGGTGCAGGTTATTTAACAGAACAATCTAATAGTATAGAAACAAGAGGTGGTATTACCGAACTGGCTTTAGGCTTTGCCAGCAATATGGATGATAAAATTTATTTAGGGGCCAGCGTAGGTTTACCCATTGTAAACTATGAGCGCACCAGCACCTTCTTAGAAAAAGATGCAACCGGAAACACCAACAATAATTTTGACTATTCAGAACTGAAAGAAACCTATACCACAAAAGGTATTGGTCTGAACCTTAAATTGGGTGCCATTTTTAAACCTGCCGATCAGGTACGTATTGGCCTTGCGGTGCACTCTCCCACCATTTATGGCTTAAAAGATACTTATGAAGCCAGTATGACAACCAATACAGAGAACTATCCCCCCAGCCCCGGTATTGTAAACGTAAGCACCAGCACGTTTACCAATGGCGGAGCGGCCAGCTATAAATATGACCTTGTAAACCCATGGAGGGCTTTATTAAGTGCCTCTTATGTATTAAGAGAGGTGGAAGATATAGCTAAACAAAAAGGCTTTTTAACAGCAGATATTGAATATGTGAATTATAAAAGCAACCGTTACAGTACGGCAGAGACCACGAATGATAATACATACTACAACGGGGTAAATACAGCCATCAAAGATTATTATAAAGGAGCATTTAATTTCAGAGCCGGTGGTGAATTGAAGTTTAAGACCATAATGGCTAGGGCTGGCTTTGCTTATTATGGCAACCCCTACAAAGAAAAACAAGAATTGAAAGGAAGAAGAATGTTTATCAGCGGCGGTTTGGGTTATCGTAACAAAGGGATCTTTGCAGATCTTACCTATACACATCAATTAAACCGCGATGTAAACTTTCCGTACAGGTTGCCCGACAAAGCAAACACCTTTGCCTACATGAAAGGCAGCGGCGGAAATATTGCTGCTACCATAGGTTTTAAATTCTGATGATTAAGATAGTTTGTTTAAAAAAAGGCTCTTCTTTAGCAGAAGAGCCTTAACACATTAAGGACGGCATGTTACCAGATGCCAGTTTTTCATTCATCGGGATGTTGGACTTCTTGGATCTTCACTGGATGTTGGATAAATAGGATTTCAATAACAACGGTTTTTCATAGTCAAAACGGTCTTAAAAACGGTTTGCTTTAATTCGTTTTGCTGATATAAATTTCTAACAGTAAAAGGGCTATTCCAAGTATTAACAGAAGAAAGAAAAGCGTTTAAACGCATTCTTTAAAGGGGCATAAGGGTTTTATTCACCCTATCGTAATTCTACTAACCGGCCAGACAAGTATTTCAGTATTAACTGTAGTTCTGAAGGGTTAAACCATTCAATTTCTGCATCTTTTTTAAACCATGTTATTTGTCGTTTGGCATATTGACGGGTATTGATTTTTATTTTTTCTATAGCAGTTAATAAATCATACTCACCATCAAAGAATGCAAATATTTCTTTGTATCCCACTGTTAGCAACGCGTTGTGATTTCTATATGCAAGTACCTGTTTTACTTCTTCAACCAGTCCTTCCTGTAACATACCATCCACCCGCTTATTTATATTTTCATGCAACAAAGGTTTAGGCAGGTTTAAACCAATTTTAATGCAATTAAAATTTCTTGCTGCTTTATTACCCTGCTGATAATAGCGTATAGAATTACCTGTGCTTAATACCACCTCTAATGCACGCATCACTCTTTGTGGGTTTTGTATTTCTCCATTTGAAAAATAAACAGGGTCATTTTTTGCAATCGCCTCCTGCAGCCATTTTATTCCATAGTTTTCATATCCTGTTCTTATTTGTTGGCGTATTACCGCATCAATCGCTGGTATAGCATCCAGCCCCTGACAAAAGGCATTTACATACAAACCAGTGCCCCCCACCATTACTGCTATATTGTTTTGATTAAAAATTTCTTTGCTGGCAGATAGTGCATAGTTTTCAAAATCAGCAGCCGTTAGGGTTTCTGCAATAGAGTGTGAATTGATGAAATAGTGCTTTACTGAATTTAATTCATCAGCTGTGGGTTTGGCCACCCCGATAGATATTTCCCGGTAGCATTGCCGGGAGTCTGCAGAAATAATATCTGTATGAAAATGTCTGGCCAATGCCAGTGCTAAAGATGTTTTGCCTACAGCAGTAGGACCAACAATTACTATGCAGGTATTTTTATTTTTAGTCATAAAGCTTGTACAGAACTCAATGACAGCATGGAAAAACTAAAACTCATCACTGCTTTCTTCCCCCGTCTCTTCCTGCCCCATTTCATCATCATCAGATTCTTCGCCTTCTTCTCCAAAACCCTCCGCTCCGGTTTTTAAATCATACTTCTCCTCCATCTCGGCCAGTTTATCGTTTACCAATCCTTTTGTTCCGTACTGAGAAGGAGCAATGCCTTCTGTTCTTACTACGGCGGGATAATCTATTCTCGGATTGTCTTCTTTTGATACATTAATTAACTCTACCATAAAAGTCCAGTTCTTGGTAAAGTCGTATACATATACAAACTTTTGATTGGGGTCATAAATTTCTGAGCCAATAGTGGTTGCATCCATTAATAAAGGTTCAGCTTTATAGACTTTATCATATTTCTCTAAAGTAATTTCTTTACCACGCTGCCAGTTATCGTTACTTCTGAAAAAAGTAGCCTGATGTTTACTGTCAAACTCGTAAGCCTTTAAAATTGCCTGATGCAGGTTTAAAAAAAACTGGGTGTGCCGTATTGCCACATCCCGGTAAACCGTATCGTCTTCCTCAAAATAAATCCTGAACTTTAAGATAGCCATTATGAATGTTTATAAAATTTAACGGAGGGCATAATGCCTTTTCAAAAATACAGAAATATGTGTATTGAAAGCCAGCGGGCCCTTTATTTACTAACCGGTTCTATGCCATGTTCCCGGGCTTTTTGCAGCATAAAATCATACGCTGCATCGTAGTTATTTTCTATCTCACCATCTAAAATAGCATCCTTAACGGCGTCTTTAATAATTCCCACCAATTTACCCGGAGGCAGCTTAAACAGTTCCATTATCATACCCCCGTCAATGGGTGGTTGCCAGGTACGTATCCGGTCTTTTTCTTCCACCTCTTCCATTCTTTTACGTACCCATTCAAAATTTTCCAGGTAGCGTTTTACTTTTTGTTTGTTCTTAGAAGTAATATCCGCTTCGCATAACAACATTAAAGCATCCACATCTTCGCCCGCATCAAACAACAGGCGGCGTACGGCGCTATCTGTTATATTTTCTTTGGTAAGACTGATTGGCCGCAAATGCAACTCCACTAATTTCTTTACAAACCGCATTTTTTCATTCTGTGGCAACTTTAATTTCGCAAAAATTTTTGGTACCATTCTGCCACCTACCACTTCATGGCCGTGAAAAGTCCAGCCATGCCCTTCTTCAAATTTTTTAGTGGCTGGTTTGGCTATATCGTGTAACAAGGCTGCCCATAGCAGCCACAAATCTGTTGTATTAACAGCAATATTATCCACTACCTGCAGGGTATGATAAAAATTATCTTTATGCCCCCTGCCATCTATATATTCTGCACCGGCAAGGTCTACCAGCTGCGGAAAAATAATATGCAACAGACCCGATTGATACAGCAGATCAAAACCAACTGACGGTTTTTTTGATAATAAAATTTTATTCAACTCTTCGGTAATCCGTTCCTGCGAAATTATTTTTATGCGCTGTACATTTTGTAATATGCCCTGCCAGGTAACCGCATCAATAGTAAATTGTAATTGGGCGGCAAACCGGATGGCCCGCAACATCCGCAGCGGATCATCGCTAAATGTTTTGGAGGGTTCCAGCGGGGTGCGTAGTATTTTACCAGATAAATCGGTAAGGCCGTTAAACGGGTCTATCAATTTTCCAAAATCTGTTTCATTTAAACTGATGGCCATTGCGTTTACTGTAAAATCTCTGCGGTCCTGGTCGTCTTTAAGTGTACCGGTGGTAACAGATGGATTACGGCTATGGTATTGGTAACTTTCTTTACGGGCACCTACAAATTCAATTTCAAAAACTTCTTTTCCTTCACCTTCTTCTTTTTCAAACTCTAACTTTATTTGTGCAGTACCATAGTTTTTAAAGTATGCAATGGTGGGTTTGGGGTTAAAACGTTCTGCTACTTTATGTGCCAGTGCTATACCATCGCCCACGCAAACAATATCAGCGTCTTTAGTGGCACGCTGCAATAGTTTATCCCGCACAAAACCGCCAATCAAATAGCAGGGTAATTGCAGTTCCCACGCAGCATGGGCAATTTTATTAAAAACAAACAACTCTCTTTCTGTGCAAACAATATCCATTGGGCAAAAGTAAGGATTGAAGCTTTAACTATACCGCAGCCGGAAGTACAGCCAGTAATTGGTGTTGTGAAATTTTAAAGCCACAATTAAAGTGACCTTCCGGGCATTCTTTTCTGCCATGTCCGCCGCAGGGGCGGCAAACCAGTTGCTCCGCCACTTCTATGGTATAACTGTTATCACTTAAAGGTCCGTAACCAAAAGACGGAACGGTAGAGCAATAAATAGCAGCCACCGGTGCATTTACAGCACTGGCAAAATGCATGGGTGCAGAATCGTTTACATAATTCATGAGCGCATTTTTCATAAGCGCTGCTGATTCTAAAAAATTAAACTGCCCGCAACAGTTTTGAGTTATATCACTTCTTCCGGATGCATTAATAATACCATCGCAAAGTTGCTTGTCTGATGGCGCACCCAGCAAATACACTTTTATACCAGGCGGTATTTGTTTTATAAAGGCAGCCCATTGCGGCGCCGGGTATTGTTTGGTAAACCAAACAGAAGCCGGAGCAATAGTAATGTACGGTTGCTGCTGTAAAAAATTCACTTTATTAAATGCATCTTCTGTGGGGTACAAAGCTGGCTTCATAACCACTGCATCCGTTAATTCTTTAATTAAATCATTACAACGTTCTGTTTCATGCACGGGTTGCGCAGCGCTGCTTACACGATGCGGTACTTTGGTGGTAAACAAAAAACTCAGCGGATTTTTATTGTACCCAATTCTATATCTGGCACCAGAAAAAGCCGTTAGCAAACCAGTAGCTGCATACCGTTGTACATTTATAACAGCATCGTATTTTTTACTGCGTATTTTTTTCAGCAGCTGCCATAAATGCCGCAGTTTGTTTTCTTTTTTATTCCACACCAACACCTCATTAATAAACGGATGCCCCTGCAACAAGCCTTCATTGCCTTTGCGCACCATAAAATCTATGGCTGCAGCGGGGTAATGGTTATGCAGTTTTTCTACAATGCCGGTGGCCAACACCACATCTCCAATAAAAGCCGTTTGTATAACCAGTATTTTTTGCATGCGGGGCAAAACTACAACTTACTTAATAATTTTTTCTTTTTGGTAACCAGCAGCAGTGCTGCCAGCAACATCGTTGCGTCGCACACTTCAACATTTGAGATTTGAAATTTCTGATTTGAAATTAAAATCTCAAATCAGAAATTCTGTAGCTGAAGTGTGCGACGCAACGATGCCCAACCGGAGTTGTTACTGCCGGTTACCCCAATAAAAAAAGCCCCGCTAATGGCGGGGCTTTTCAAAGGGGTGTTATAATTAGTAACCTAATTTTAATTCTACTCTTCTGTTTTTAGCACGGCCGGCAGCTGTTTTGTTATCAGCAGCAGGTTTATCCTGGCCAAAGCCAGCAGCAGTCATTCTGCTTTCTGCAATACCTTTAGCAGCCATGTATGCTTTAACAGCTTCTGCTCTTGATTGGCTCAGAGCCTGGTTTTTAGCAGCATCGCCGGTATTATCAGTATGTCCTTCAATATTCAATTTTAAATCGGGGTATTGATTTAAAATGTCAATAACATCATTTAAAGGCTTGTTAGATTGTTTTAATAAAGTTGCCTTGCCAGGTGTAAACAAAATGTTTTGTGCCGCTACCGCCACTTTACGTATGGCTTCTACCTGAATTTCGGGACAGCCTTTGTTAGCAAGCACACCAGCTACTTCGGGGCAATTGTCTTCTTCATCAGGTACCCCGTCTTTATCTTTATCGGGCACCGGGCAACCGCCGTATTTTGCAATACCGGGCACGTATGCACATTTATCGTCTTTATCTGCAATGCCATCGCCATCGCTATCGGGGCAACCATTAAATACCTTGGGACCGGGTGCTGCGGGGCAGGCATCATCTTTATCTGCCACACCATCACCATCCGTATCGGGGCATCCGTTTAATATTTTTAAACCAGCCACATCTGGGCAGGCGTCTTCTTTATCTAAAACACCATCTCCGTCTGTATCTTTTGGTTTTTCAACCACTACTGGTGGAGGAGGGGGTAACACTTTTGGTTTTGCAGGAGCTTTACAGCTTTTTAACTGACCTACTTCGATACTTAAACGTGCAAATAAATAACGACCATTAAACCCAAACTGGTTGGCATTAAATAAAAACCGTCCACGGTTTGAAGCATCACGACCAGCACTGTACCCGCCTGTTGTTTTTGAAGTGGTTAATGAAGTTTGAACGGGGTTGGCATAAACCGCTGCCGGATCGTTGCGGGAATCGATAAATATTCTATCTGGATAAATATCAAAAATATTATTGCCGCCAGCAGATAAAGTAACCCCCGGGCAGAAGTTATAAGACACTACTAAATCGGTAGTGGCTTTTGCACCAAATGTTTGGTCTACACCCAAGCCCAGATCATTAAAATAAACACCGGTATTAGGGTTTTTAGAATTAGGATCTAAGTTGTTTACAAAACTGATTTCTCCAAAACGTACCACTCTTGCCAGAAAGTTCCAGCTCTTTAAACTGTAATTGAATGTAAGATTCATTTTACTGCGGGGCTGCAATACTTCAATACGGCTTTTCTGCTGTCTGTCGAACAGGGCATAAGAAAGGTCGTTGGCAGGGTTTAAATTATTATCGCCTCTGCTGGGATTATTTTTGGGATCATCAATTACTGAATTGGTATTTAAACCACCCACCACATCGTTGCGGTTAAAGTTAGCTGCAAAAGACAAAGAAGCATTGCCGGCACCTAAACGAAAACGATCGGTTAATACAATATCGATACCTTTTGTTTGTGTGTTGATGGCGTTGGTCCAAAACTGCAGTGCGTTGGTAGAAGCATCCACACCATAGTTATTTAAAATGGTTGCCACTAACGGGTTGCTGCGGTTAAATTGGGTAGATAAAACGATTCTGTCTTTAATTGAAATAAAGTATCCGTCAATGGTATAAGTAAAGCTGCCACCAATGCGGCCGGTAACACCCACTGTATAGCTGGTAGAAGTTTCTGGCTTCAACTGATCGATACCAAAAGCCTCACGAACAATTTTATTATTGTTATTTGCCGTTAATGCATTAGATGGTAAGCCGGCTACAAACTGTGTGGATGTATTTTGGAAATAACGCTGGTGCAAAGATGGTGCTCTGAAGCCGGTGCTAACAGAACCACGAATGGCCACCTTAGGATTGATTTCATACCGTGAAGTCAGTTTCCAGCTCAGGTTATCATACGCAGCACTTTTTTCCTGATAGTTTTC
Source organism: Flavihumibacter sp. (assembly GCA_033761915.1). GTDB lineage: Bacteria > Bacteroidota > Bacteroidia > Chitinophagales > Chitinophagaceae > JACMLD01. The sequence goes on along the minus strand of JANRMC010000200.1, from coordinate 10,486 downwards.
GTACCGGGCAGCACCACCTAATAAAAATTTACCTACGGTTAATTCCACATCTCCGTAAGCAGCATATACATTTCTTGAAGCCGTTAATGCATCTTCTGGTTTAAAACCAGGAAATACTTGTGAACCACTGGCGGTAGCAACGGGTGTAAAGGTTGTCCAGATTACAGAACCGGGAGGAGGACCAATAGGATCGGGTGTTGCAAAGCGGCCGCCATTGTTCCATGAGTTGGTTTCTCCATCTTTAATCTGGAATTGCTCATTACGGTATTCAGCACCAAAAGCAACGTTGATACTTTTGCTGGTGCTGAAATCAAACTTACGGCTTACATCCAGGTTTGCAGTGTTTTGGCGGAAAGACAAACGACCTGCATAGAATTCTGTTTGAACATTATTGGTTGCTGGTAAAGAAGCGTTACCGGTATTCTTAATATCGTACCAGATAGTATTCTTACCAACCACATTGCTTAAATCAAAATTCCATTTACCCCCTTTAAATTTAATACCCGCTAATACAGAAATATCTGAAATAGTGGGATGAATTTCTGGCAGGAATCCATCGTAATAAAACCGTTGGCCGTTGGCCAATACCGGTTGCTGGTTCCATGAGTTGGGGTTACGGCTGAAACCTGAAGCACGGCCATTGCGGTGCGCTGTACCGGCTGCCACATATATTTCAGCATTTTCTCCCACATTGGCACCACCATTGAACATTAATGAAACGTTATCTGAATACGAGTTGCCCGCTACAATGTTTCTGCGGTTGTAACCTCTTGCGCTTACAATAGCAGCATCCTGATCCATCAGCCATCTTCTGTAATCGGTAGTATTATAACCGGGAGGAGGGCTTGCAAAAGCGCCACCATTGCCAATATATATAAGAGGTATATTATCAAGACCGCTTCTGTTACTTTGTTCTCTTCTTAGCCACTGGCCGCTGAAGTTGAAATAGCCAACTCCTTTTTTTGATTTGCCACCACTAAAATCTATTTGCGTGTTGGCCCCATCATTAATTTTTGTGCCACCATTGTATGGCATATTGGTCATGTTTTGACCGGCCATGGCAGAAATATTAAGCCCACTGTAATTTTCTTTTAAAACTATATTGATTACGCCAGCAATGGCATCAGAGCCATACTGTGCAGCAGCACCATCTCTTAATACTTCTATTCTTTCAATAGCAGAGGCGGGTATAGCATTTAAATCGGTACCCACAGAACCGCGACCTACCGTACCATTGATGTTTACAAGTGCTGTGTTATGACGACGTTTGCCGTTTACCAATACCAATGTCTGATCGGGTCCGAGGCCACGTAAACCGGCAGGATCTATATGATCTGTACCATCTGAAATTGTTTGGCGGGCTGACTGGAAAGAAGGTGCTGAGTAAGTAAGCATCTGCGTAACATCTGCCTGTGCAAATGGCTTAATATCTTTAGTGCGGATAATATCTACCGGAACAGGACTTGCAATACGACTGCGTGCATCTCTGGAACGGGAGCCTACCACCACCACATTACTTAAATCTGAATTTTCTATAGTTGTAAAATTTTGCTCTACTGTACCGCCGGCGCCTACAACAACCTTCATGCGTTGCGGGCTCTGGCCAACAAAACTTACAACAATAGTGTGTTCTCCGGGCGGAACTTTAAGATTGTAATTACCATTTGCATCTGTTACAGTTCCGATTTTTTTACCTTCAACAGTTACTGATGCACCGTTTAATGGAAGACCGCCTGCGTCTTTAACCGTACCTTTTACAGTGCCGGTTTGTGCGTTGGCTGCATTAAACAGTAATAACAAAAAGGTAATGATGCCTGACAGGCGACATGCGTGGATGAATTTTCTCATAATTTAACCCAATTTGTTTAGTTAGTTTGGTTTGCAGGAAGGACTTGGAGATTTACAGTAAGATAGAATTTTTTGTCCATCTACAGTCGAATTTAGGGATTTTAGCTAACAAAAAAGATGGCCATTTTGTTTTTAGTTGCGTAATTTTCAACATAATAACCATTTACCCCGGCATGGTTTATTGTTTGCTAAAACTATAGTAGCAACAAAATGCAAATTTGGTTCAGCAATATTGTTGCCGCTGAAGTGTGCGACGCAACGAGAGTTTAATAGCATTACTTAAGCTGGCTACCCGGTTAAAAATGTTTAAATAATTTGTTTGTATGAATTGTAAAGTAATTTTTGCTGCAGCAGGTTTTGTACTAATGAGCAGTGCTGCAGGTTTTGCGCAAAAGAAAAAGCCAGTTTTAAATGCCTATAAATATGGCATTGAAAAAACGGCTACAGTAAGTAACGGCGCTGTGGTATCGGCACATCCGCTGGCCAGTCAGGCAGGTTTACTAATGCTGAAAAAAGGCGGCAATGCAGTGGATGCCGCTATTGCCACCCAATTAGCTTTGGCAGTGGTGTACCCTGGCGCTGGTAATATTGGTGGTGGTGGTTTTATGATTGCGCATTTAAAAGATGGTAGCAATATTGCACTTGACTATCGGGAGAAAGCACCGGCAGCTGCACACCGGGATATGTATCTGGATGCTGCTGGTAATGCGCAGTTAAATTTAAGTCAGCACGGGCACCTGGCGGCTGGTGTGCCCGGCACTATTGCCGGCTTATTTGCCTCTATGAAATACGCGAAGCTTTCTTTTAAAACACTGATTGCACCCGCCATAGTTTTAGCAGAAAAAGGATTTGTAATTACCAAAGCAGAAGCATCGGGCTTAAATGCCTACAAAGATGCATTTGCCAAATACAATACTAAAGCCACTGCTTTTATAAAACAACAACCATGGAAAGAGGGTGATACGTTAATACAACCAGAACTGGCTGCCACTTTGAAAAGAATAAGCCAATTGGGGCAGGCCGGTTTTTATGAAGGCGAAACGGCCCGGTTGATTGTGGAAGAAATGCAAAGAGGCAAGGGTTTAATTACCTATGAAGACCTTAAAAAATATGAAGCAAAGGAAAGAACAGTATTAAGTTTTCCGTATAAAGATTATATGGTAATTACGATGCCCCTTCCCAGCAGCGGTGGCATTATTATTAACCAAACCATGAAGATGGTGGAACAAAAAAATGTAGCGGGCATGGGATTTCATTCGGCAGAAGCGGTGCAGTTAATGGTAGAGGCAGAACGCAGAGCCTATGCCGACCGTGCGGAGTTTATGGGCGACCAGGATTTTGTAAAAGTACCGGTGAAGCGATTAACCAGTGATGCTTATGCTAAAGAACGGATAGCTGATTATAACCCGGCCGTTGCCGGCAGTAGCCAGGTTACCAAACCCGGTGCTGTTAACCCTGAAAGTGAAGAAACCACCCACCTGAGTGTAATTGATAAATATGGCAATGCTGTATCTGTTACCACTACCTTAAACGGTGGCTATGGCAGCAAAACCGTAGTGGGCGGTGCTGGTTTTTTATTGAATAATGAAATGGATGATTTTAGTGTAAAGCCGGGCGTGCCCAATATGTACGGTGCCGTGGGTGCAGAAGCCAATGCTATTGCCCCGGGCAAAAGAATGCTGAGTAGTATGACGCCTACCATAGTATTAAAAAACAATCAGCCTTATATTGTTGCCGGCACACCCGGTGGTACCACTATTCCCACATCGGTATATCAAACTTTAATTAATCTGCTGGAGTTTGATATGAGTGCTGCCGATGCAGTAAACAAACCTAAATTTCACCACCAATGGTTGCCCGATGAGGTGTATGTAGAAAAAGATTTTCCGGCCGCAGTAATTGAAGCCTTAAAAGCCAAGGGATATAAAATAAATATACGCGGCCAGATTGGCCGTACCGAAGTGATTAAAGTATTACCCAATAAAAAATTTGAATGCGCTGCTGATAAACGGGGGGATGATGCGGTGGCGGGGTATTAAAATTATTTGAAAAGAAAATGCCGGTAATAATGTTACCGGCATTTTCTTTTATATGCTATTACCTACTTTATAAAATACCCCAAATTAACCGTTAACTGTCGCGGTGTAATCTTAGGGCCAAAATCATCGTTACTAATGCTGCCCAGGTTTTGCACAATGCCCGCTTCTGCAAAAAAACCTCCCTTAAAGGTATAGCCCAAAAAAGCATGGGCGGCAGCATCGGCATAACCATACTCGCCAAAACTAAATTTTAGTTTGTTATTGGTAACGTTGCCAAAACTGTTTTTAAAGGTTTCTTTTCCTTTTATGGCCAGCCCTAAAGAAGGACCAATTTTAAAATAAGCCCCCTGTTCTGCATCTTCACTAAAATTTATTTGCAGTAAAACAGGTAGTTCTAAATACGTAAACCGGTAATCTTTTTGTGGGGCGGTGCTGGTGGCAGCAATGCTGTAGGCTTTTATGGTATAATGAAAGCCGGGGGCAAAATACACCTGCTTATCAATTGGCACGCGGGTGGCAATACCTATATTTAATCCGGGTAAAGAGCCCGATGCAATTTTCTCGTCTTTTAATTTAATGGTGGCGCTGCCATATTGAAAGCCGGCTTTTACAGCCCAGTTTACCTGCGCATGGGCAGTATGCAGTAGCAATAAAAATACCGTGAGGCCGAAAAACCTTTTTTTCATTTTAGCGGGGTTTAAAGGGTTTACCAAAGGCTTTTCGTAGTGCTGTTGGATGGTGTGAAGGCGGCACAAGATAACCATAGAAGCTTAGCCCTGCAAGGGTTTTAATAAATTATTTCTTGCTGCTTTGCTCTTGCATATGGCTGTTAAATTGCGCCGATTGTCCTCTGGCTATTGATAAGGTTTGCCATTCGGCGCCCTTTAATAGTTTACCTAAAAAAACTATTTGCCCTGCATGGTACGGGTAGTGCGCCAGTTGCCGGTTAATAGCATCTATTACCAGCAAGGGTTCTGTTCTGATGTATATTGTTTTTTGCAAATCGTCTTCCTGCAGGGCTTGCAGCGCAGTTATACAGCAATCCCACCCTTTTTGCCAGTAAGCCAGTAAAGCGGCAGCATCTTTAATAGTGGGTTCAAACTCTGCATCGCGGTGGCGCCATGGCTTCTCCCCGTCTTCTGTTAAAAAATGCGTAAACCGGCTGAGCATATTGCCTGCCAGATGTTGCACTACTATAGCAATGCTGTTGCTGGCTGCATGGGGGGTATAAAAAAGTGCTTCCTCACTTAGCTGGGCAAACGTTTTTTCTGCCAGGTCTTTATAATATAAAAGTCGTTTAATGGCCGATTGCAGGTAAGTGGTACCAATGGTTGACATAAAATTGTTTTTGCTAAAGTACAACCCTGTTGCTAAACGCAATGATGAAACCGGCTGCCACCAGCACTGGCGCTGAAGTCCCGCTATTGGCGGGATGAAGTGCAACAGCTACTCGTTCCTCGCAGCGTTGCAGCTAACAGGTGCGACGCAACAACTGTTGCTATGAAAAACAGTTGCCGGCACAGTACCCATAAACACTTAAAAAAGAAAATTATTTGATACCAGCACCGGTACAAGAGGCGGCAGTTGTTGCTCGTTGCAAACCCCGATTGGATTTGTGTTTTGCCATCGGGGCACACTTCGGCCGCAGTAATTTATTGGGCAAAAAGCGCTTTTAACAAAGCCACAACGCAGTTAAAAAAATACTACTTTGGTGTGGTATTGAATTTGCTCTCTCTTACCGATTCGCTATTTTTACAAATAATATTTCTAAGCCCTGAAAAAAGCCGGAAAAATACTAGGTTACACCTTGCTTACCTTGATAGCGTTGCTGCTGTTGGTGTATGGTTTATTGCATACCAGCCCCGTGCAAAACTGGCTGGTACACCAGGCTACCAAACGTCTTTCTAAAGACCTGGAAACAACCGTAAAAATAGATCGGGTAAATTTTACCTTCTTTAACAAGTTGCTAATGGAAGGCACGCTGGTGCAGGATAGGAACAAAGACACGCTGCTGTATGCAGGCAAATTAAAAGTAAATATTACAGACTGGTTTTTTTTAAAAGATAAAGCTACTTTAGAATATGTGGGGCTGGAAGATGCCCGTGTGTTTTTGCACCGCAGCGATTCTGTTTGGAACCACCGTTTTTTGGCGGACTATTTTTCTGGTGGCAGCAGCAGCGGCAATAAAAAAAGTATTCAGTTAGATTTAAAAGAAGTGGATTTAAAAAACATTCACTTTCTGCAAAAAGATGAATGGCGCGGAGAAGATATGGCTATTTACCTGCGCTCTCTGCACGTAAAAGCCAACCAGCTTGATATAGAAAAAAAAATGGCGCATTTAGAATCGGTGGAGATAGAAGACCCGATTTTTAGTATTTACAATTATCCCGGCAAGCGTAAGAAGAAACCTTTTTATCCCTCTATTGATCATAGCAAAGACTCCACACTTCGCTGGAACCCCGAAGGCTGGCAGTTAGCGATGGATGCACTGGCCATAAAAAACGGCAGTTTTAAAAGCCATGTTTTTATGAACAGAGCACCCTATCATTATTTTGATGGCAACTATGTAAAATTTGATGCCATTAATGCCAGCTTTAAAAACCTGCGGCTGCAAAAAGATACGTTGTTTGCCAACCTGCAATTAACCACCAAAGAACGCAGCGGTTTTGAAGTAAAGAAATTTAACGCTGCTGTTAAATGGCACCCAGAAGCCATGGAGTTTAGCCAACTGGATTTACGCACCAACAAAAGCCGGCTGTCTGATTATTATGCCATGCGCTATAACGAATTTGATGACATGAGTGATTTTATTGAAAAAATAAAGTTGCAGGGCACTTTTAAAGATGCCATCATACACAGCGATGATATAGCCTACTTTGCACCAGAACTGGCCAGCTGGAATAAAGAAGTGCATTTATCTGGCACTATTAAAGGCACTATAGAAAACCTGGGTGGTAAAAACCTTGTTGTTAAAACAGGCAACAGCACTCTGCTGGAAGGAGATTTTATTTTAAAAGGCTTGCCCGAAATTGATAAAACATATATTGATGTAAAAGCCAATAAACTTGCTACCACCTATGCAGATGCATTACTGCTGGTACCGGCTTTGCGTACGGTTAAAAATCCCAGGCTGGACCGGTTGAGTTATATAAACTTTACCGGCAACCTTACCGGTTTTGTAAAAGATTTTGTTACACATGGCACGCTGCAAACGGCATTGGGTACCATCAGCTCTGATGTAAACCTTAAATTTCCGGATAACAAAGCTGCACAATACTCTGGTAAAATTGCCAGCCCCGGTTTTAACATTGGTGCATTGATTGATAATGATGATTTTGGAAATATACAGTTTAACAGTACTGTAAAAGGCAATGCCGCCAGCGATAAAAACCTGGAAGTGGAAGTAAACGGAGAGGTACAACAATTTAGTTTTAAAAATTACAATTATCAAAACATCAGCATTAAAGGCTTATTTGATAATAAACTTTTTAAAGGACAGTTAATTGCCCGCGACCCGCACCTGGATGTGGTATTGAACGGCCTTATTAACCTGAACCATAAAGTACCCGAGTTTGATTTTATTGCGGCTATTAATAAGGCCAACTTAAAGGCATTGAACTTTATTAAAGATGATGTTGATTTTAATGGCAACCTGCGTTTTGATTTTACCGGCAATACCATTGATAATTTTTTAGGCACGGCACGTATAACAGATGCCTCTATTTTTAAAAATGGCAATCGCATTTCTTTTGATAGCCTTTCAGTAGAATCTAAAAAGATAGGAGACAGTAAAAGCATTGTTGCAGTAAGTAACGAGTTTGATGCAGCACTGGTAGGCGATTTTTCAACTGTTGATTTACCGACGGCGTTTCAAACTTTTTTAAACCGCTACTACCCCAGCTATATAGCCCCTGCTAAAAGAAACCCCGGTATTGAAAATTTTAGTTTTGTGATTACCACCAAAAAGGTGGATGAATATCTTGATCTGGTGGATAAAGATTTAAAAGGGTTTAATAATACCACCATTACCGGCCGTATTAACACCGCCGAAAATTTGTTTGATCTGGATGCAGAAGTACCTCAATTCAGTTATCAGAAAACGGCTTTTTATAATGTTATGCTGAAAGGGCGTGGCAACCTGGATACGCTGAGTGTGCAAAGCACCATTGGAGATGTGTTTGTAAACGACAGCCTGCATTTTCCGGATACAAAAATTAACATCAGCAGCGGCGGCGATATTTCAAAAGTAAAAGTAAAAACAAGTGCCAACCAAACATTGAATGCTGCAGACATTTCCGGCACCGTACAAACCATGAAAAACGGTTTTAGTGTGGTGTTTGATCCTTCAACATTTGATGTAAATGGTAAGCGGTGGAATATTGACAGAGATGGTGAGCTTACTTTAACAAGAGACCTTGTTACTACCGATGGCTTACGCATTTACAGTGGCGACCAGGAAGTGGTTATTTCCAGCCAGCCCTCAGAAACAGGCAACAGCAACGACCTGAGGATTGATTTAAAGAAAATAAACATTGGAGACTTTGCCCCCTTCTTTATAAAAGAAAATCGCCTAGAAGGTTTGTTGAGCGGACAGGTAGATGTTATAGACCCTTTTGGAAAAATGAATGTGGATGTAAAAGCGGAAGCTGAACAATTTCGCTTAGATGATGATTCTGTTGGCAAACTATCATTAACCACCAATTACTCAAAAGCTACCGGCAAAGTAAACTTTACCACCCTCAGCGAAAATAAAAACTACAACTTTAGTGTAAATGGTTTTGTAAACACATTAGATAGTGCCCGTGACAATGCCATTGATATTAATACTGAACTAAGAGGTACTTCCATCAGTCTTTTAAACCGGTATTTAACAGATATCTTCAGCCAGTTAGACGGGCAGGCAACCGGCAACCTGCGCATAGTGGGCAAGGGTAATGACTTAAAATATCTGGGCAATATTCAGTTGAAAGATGGACAACTGATGGTTGATTATACCAAATGCCTTTACCTGGTGCCTGAAGCTAAAATAAAATTAACTGAAGAAGGTATAGACTTTGGCAGCTTTACTATTAAAGACCAGTTGGGCAATACCGGCGAGTTAGTAACCGGTAAGTTGTACCATAGTAATTTTAAAGACATGGGGTTTGATTTTAAAGTACGCACCAACCGCATGCTGCTCTTAAATACTACGGCCCGGGATAACAGTCAGTTTTACGGCAGGGCCATTGGCAAAGCCAACTTTATTTTTAAAGGCCCGCAGGAAGATATGCTGATGGAAGTGCAGGGAGAAGCTACTGACAGCTCTGAAATTACATTACCCAATACAACAGGCCGGGCTTCCAGCGAAGCCAGTTTTTTAACCTGGAAAGTATATGGTAAAGAATTAACCGGCAGCGGCAAAATAAAAGAAAGCAGCAACCTGCTTACCAAATTAGAACTTACCGCTAACCGCCTCACCAAAATAAATATGGTGCTGGATGAAAATGCCGGAGACCAGATTAGTGCAAGAGGACACGGCACTGTTAAACTCCGTATTGGCACCCGCGAACCACTAACCATGTCGGGCCGCTACGATATTGATGACGGTAATTACAATTTCACTTTTCAGTCAATAAAAAGATACTTTACGTTACGCACCAATACCCCCAATTACATACAATGGGTTTCTGATCCATACGATGCTACGTTAAACGTAACTGCAGAATACAAAGCACCCAATGTTCGCTTTTCAGACCTTGGTTTAAATAATACCAGTCTGGGCAGTTCTATAAATGAAGATACCAAACGTTACCGCGGAGACATATTGGTGCTGGCTACCATAACCGACAAATTAAAAGCCCCCACCATTACTTTTGGTATTGAAATGCCCGATAATAGTCCTTTAAAAAATGACCCTTCCACACAGGTGCTTTTAAACCAGATAAGAAGAGATGTGAACGAATTAAACAAACAGGTTTCTTTACTGATTGTGTTTAACAGTTTCGGGCCATTATCCACATCTCCCAACAGTGGCAGCTTAAATATCGGGCAAGCTGCATTAGAAGGCATTGTACTCAATAGCATTTCCAGCCAAATAAGTAGTGTGCTTACAAAAGAAATAAGCAGCAAGTTGCAAAAAGTATTAAACGATCCCAGTCTTAAAATAGATATCAGTGCTTCTTTTTACAATGGTTCTAATTTATACGGAGGCACCACGGCTAATACCGGCATCGATCGTTCCGCAGTTAACTTCTCCATCAATAAAAGTTACTTTAATGATAGGCTTACGTTTATTGTAGGCAGCGCTTTAGATATTGGTTGGGGTGCCCGCACCACGGCACAGGGCAACCTGCAATTTTTGCCAGATGTTACGGCACAATACAAATTAACTGCCGATGGTAAACTTTTATTCAATCTTTTCTATCGTCAAAACTTCAGCTTCGTAATTCAAAACAAACAAAACCGCAGTGGCGCCAGTATTTCTTACCGCAGAGAGTTTGAAAAATTTGGAGACCTTTTCAGGCGTAAAAACAAAAAGAAGAAAGAAGCAAAAAAGCCAGAAGAAAATGTGGTAACCAGCAGTCAGTCACAATAGCAGCATCGTTGCGTCGCACACTTCA
>JANRMC010000199.1:0-11004 GCA_033761915.1 Flavihumibacter sp. | reverse complement strand
GCTCACGTAGAGTATCAGACGGCTAACCGTCACTATGCTCACGTTGACTGTCCTGGTCACGCCGACTATGTGAAGAACATGATTACCGGTGCTGCTCAGATGGATGGTGCTATCCTGGTTGTGGCTGCAACAGATGGTCCGATGCCTCAAACTAAAGAGCACATTCTTTTGGCACGTCAGGTAGGTGTACCTCGTATTGTTGTATTTATGAACAAGGTTGACCTTGTTGATGATGCTGAATTATTAGAGCTGGTTGAAATGGAAATTCGTGACCTGTTAAGCTCTTATGGCTTTGATGGTGACAATACTCCAATTATCAAAGGTTCTGCTACTGGTGCCCTGGCTGGTGAAGCTAAGTGGGTTGCTAAAGTAGAAGAGCTGATGGATGCAGTTGATTCTTACATTCCATTACCTCCCCGTCCGGTTGATATGGCCTTCCTGATGAGTGTTGAAGACGTGTTCTCAATCACTGGTCGTGGTACTGTTGCTACTGGTCGTATTGAAAGAGGTCGTGTGAAAGTGGGTGAGGGTGTTGAAATTGTTGGTTTAATGGAAAAATCTTTACCATCAACTGTAACAGGTGTGGAAATGTTCCGCAAGTTATTAGATGAGGGTGAAGCTGGTGATAATGCTGGTTTATTATTACGTGGTATTGAGAAAACTCAAATCCGTCGTGGTATGGTTATCTGTAAGCCAGGTTCTATTACCCCACACACTGAATTTAAAGGTGAAGTTTACGTATTAAGCAAAGAAGAAGGTGGTCGTCACACTCCATTCTTTAACAAATACCGTCCTCAGTTCTACTTCCGTACTACAGACGTAACTGGTGAAGTAGAGTTGAACGCAGGTACTGAGATGATTATGCCTGGTGATAACACTTCAATGACAGTGAAATTAATTCAGCCTATTGCGATGGAAAAAGGTCTGAAGTTCGCTATCCGCGAAGGTGGCCGTACCGTAGGTGCTGGTCAGGTTACTGAGATTCTTAAGTAAGGTAGCTGTTAGCTTTTAGCTATTGGCTGTTGCCCGCAAGGGTGATGTTGCTGATAAAAAATAGACTATCTTTGAAATATCGCTAAAAGCTATTGGCTCACCGCTAATAGCTTTTAGCTTTCTTACGGGCATGGTGCAACGGTAGCATACGGGTCTCCAAAACCTTTGATCTGGGTTCGAATCCTAGTGCCCGTGCAATTTTTTGAATGTATTTCAAATAAGCACAATGAATAAAATTTCTTCTTACTTCAGCGAGTCTTACAAAGAGTTGTTGGAAAAAGTAACCTGGCCTACCTGGGCACAGTTACAGCAATCAACAATAATTGTATTGGTAGCTACTCTTATTATTACCCTTTTGGTGGGTGTAATGGATTTTGCTTCCAGTTCTCTTTTAAAAGCAGTATACTCTTTATTCAAATAAGGTATGGAAACAGTAAATCAACAACAAGAGACCAAGTGGTTTGTACTGCGTGTGGTGAGCGGTAAAGAAAGAAAGGTAAAAGAATACCTGGATAAGGAAATTTCACGTGGTGGATGGAGCGAAGTGGTAAAGCAGGTTTTTTTACCAGTAGAGAAAGTATATAAAGTGCAGAATGGTAAAAAAGTAATGCGTGAACGCAACTATTACCCCGGCTATGTTATGATTGAAGTGCAGGATGGTAAACTGAGTGATGATTTAAAAGAAACCATTAAAAACACCAATAGTGTTATTCACTTTTTGGGTAAAGAAAACCCCATTGCATTGCGCAAGGCTGAAGTAAATAAAATGCTGGGTAAAATGGATGAAATGGCTGAAGTAGGTGGTGTTAGCATGAGTGAGCCATTTATTGTTGGTGAAACCATTAAGATTATTGAGGGACCATTTAATGACTTTAACGGTATTATTGAAGAAGTGAACGATGAAAAAAAGAAATTAAAAGTAACGGTAAAAATCTTTGGCCGCTCAACACCTGTAGAGTTAAACTATATGCAGGTAGAAAAAATATCTTAAACCAGCACGTTTATAAATTAGTAAAGCCACCATACGGTGGCTTTTTTATTTTGTAACCAGCAGTTGGTATAACCAGCAGCCATGGTTGCGTCGCACACTTGTACAATGGTGCTTTTAGCAGCGGTATCTACTGCTGCACGGTTTGTACCACGTAAGCAGAGATCCAGCCCACCTGACCATTTTTTACAATGTAAAAATGTTTGCGCTCATACACCGATTCAAACTGACGCATAATTTTTAAAAGCAATGCCGTGCCGCCTAATAAAGAAGGCTGATCAAATACGCCATGCACCCGCTTTACTTCTTTATTAATAGCAATAGCATCTGCATCGGTTAATGCAAGTGGTTGTGTAATGTTATTTTCCTGCAGGCTGCTGTATTGGTCTGCCAGCTGATCGTACAACTTCTTTACATCATTATAAGTAACAGTTACCACGGGTTCTTTTAACTGCTCCGGGTGTAATAGCGTGGCAACCGCCCAGGCAATGCCACCGCTAAAGGCTATATTATCACTGGCCGGATAGGCGCCACTGGCATTTACGGCATATACTATATCCGTATTTTCAGCTTCAGCAGCCACACGGGTTAATTCTTTTTTGTAAGTAGTAAGCGTTTTATCGTCTCCGGCTCTTTTTTGTGCGGCATTGGTAGTGCTTTTGGTACCCCAGTTTAACTGAAACAAATAGAAATAGCCGGTATTGCCATTTGGAAAATAGCCACCTTTGGTGTTACCGCTGCCTATATCAATAAGAAAAGTTTTATAACGCTCTTTTTCTGCCACAATACCTAAATGAGATAAGCGGGCTTCCTGCATTACGTCTACAATATCTACGGTGCGTTTGGGCTCGTTGGTTTTAATTTTAATTGAATCTGAAAGCAACTGCACCCAATCGGTTTTCTTTTCTTTATAGGCCTGCATTTTTACACCGCTGCTGATAACGGTAAATATTTTATTAGAAGGCAGTGCGTAGCGGGTTATTAATAAATTGTATAAGCCTACCACTGCATTTAATGTAGCCTGGTAGGTGGGGGTAGAAAAAGAAATAAAATCAGTATTAACGGTGGTGTCTTTAAATATGGTAAATCCGTATTGCTGGTTGCTGTTATCTATTTCAATGATGCTCATTTTTACACCCTTGGAGCCTACTTCTATGCCGGCATAGGTTGTTTTCTTTTTAATGGCCTGGGCCTGTAAGGTGTAAACTAAAAGAATACAAGATACCGAGGTGGCTATTTTTTTAATTGCAGCATTCATAATTGTAGCTATTTATACATGAGCACAGCAAGGCTGTATTGCCAAAAGTATTATGATTGAAGCAAAAGCATCGCACAGTTTATTAACATTTGAATGCGGTGTTACTGGCAGGGCTATTGCCTGCGGCTGAAGGGTGCGACGCAACCGGGGCCGGGCTTTTGAATACTGCTGGTTACAAAAAAGCGCCCCACAATTGTGGAGCGCTTTTGTATAATAAACGGCTAATGATTAGAAAATATAGCGTACGCCTAACTGCATTTGCCAGATATCTGACAGCGAAGCGCTGTTACGGAAACTGCTGTAGTTAAGGCTATTGTTTACCGGTACCATTCTGTATAAAATACCTTTAGAATCGTACACAGGGTTGCTGCGGCTGCTGTTGCTGTTGCTGACACCAGTGGGCAGGTTTAATACACGGGTGTCTCCGGAAGGGTTAACCGGTATATTGGTTACATCTAACACGCGGCTGAGGTTGCTGAGGCGGGCAACACCCCAGTTGTCATTTATTAAGTTACCAACGTTAAAGATGTCGGCACGTAATTGTATGGTATGACGCTCTCCGTTAATCTTGCGGAAGAATTCCAGCGTGGCACTTAAATCGAAACGCAATACCCATGGTAATAAGGCTCCGTTTCTTTCTGCATACTGACCGCGGCGATTTTTTAAATAATCGTCCTGATTGATGAAGGCTTCAAAAGCATCTCTTTGTTGTTGTGCGGTATAGGTAATCCACTTGGTTTGGTCGGTGGTGTTGCGCATATCAATCCAATCTACAAAGTTCATAGCGGCTGTATTGGCCGGAACGAAAATAAGATCGTTATTACCATTACCATCTCCGTTCATATCGCCGGCATAGGTATAGCTATAACGGCCCAGATTACGGGCTTCGCCAAACAGGTTAACTGAGAAGGCAGCGGTTTTAAAAACTTCTTTACGGTAACCAATATTACCAATGATGCGGTGGCGCTGATCGTTATTGCTATATGCAAGATCGGGCAGGTTATTGCCTCGTACACTGAAATTATCGGCCCAGCTGCTGAATGCAATAGAACCGGCACTGATGAAGTCTTGCGCCACCCCATAGTTATAAGCCAGCATCCAGTTGATGCCTTTGGTATAGGGCTTTTCTATTTTAACTGTTAATGCATAGCTGTATCCGCCATTGATGTTTTTTAACAGGATGGCATCTGTTACTTTAGAATTGATGCGTAAGAAATTGGTGGTTGAAGAACGGAAGGTTCTTCTGTCGTTAGGAGCACCGGCAATGGGAGCAGCGGCATTATAAGAATTATAAATAGGACGCTTATCGGGACCGGGCATTGCACCAATTGCATTGGTAAGGTTAGCATTAATATACCCTACATTGTTTACATCATGCGAAACCACGCCTTCAACGGTGGCAACAATGCCATTGGCAAATTGCTGATCTATGGCCAGGTTACCTCTGAACAATTGAGGGAATTTAAAATTCTTATCGATAGGGGCAATATTGTATGAAGGCGCTGGTACAGTAACATTGGTTGGTATATAACGGGTAACATTTGTATTAAACGGATTACCGTTGGCACCAGAACCACTGTTATTAATTAAACCTGCCTGCACACCATTGTTGCTAAGCATATTGCTGATCCACACAAAGGCAGGGCGACCAGCGTATAAACCAACCACACCTCTTATTTGTGTTGTTTTGTTACCATTTACATCCCAGTTAAATCCGGCACGGGGAGAGAACAACAAGTTGTTGCCGGGTAAGGTGGTGGTGTTTAATTTAATGTTATTGCCCAGTTCGTCTTTAAAAGAGTATGCAGCCACAGAGTCGTTTGCCTGTGGGTTGGGGTTTTTAAAGAAAGGCATATCTACACGGAAACCGTAAGTGATGCGGAAATTTTCGTCTGGAGAAAATTCATCCTGTACATATGCACCAATTGAATTGGCTCTCAGGCTGGCATCGTATAAAGCGGCGCCGGGTAATGCAGAATATTGTAAACGATAATTGTTTAACTGCACGGGGCTGGTAGTTAAATTAGGATTGGCTATAAAGGCTCGTGCTGCTGTATAAAAATCGCTTAAAGAGTTAAAGCCATAACGGCCATATGCAAAAGGTGTAAATACGTTTAAGAAGCGGAAGTGTTCAAAATTTACACCGGCAGAAATGGTATGACCTTTTAATGAGAATGTAAGATTATCGCTAAACTGCCAGGTATCTGTATTTAATTTGTTATTAGCTGTAAATGGTTCGTAACCGAAAGACACATAGTTCTGGCCACCATTTAAAATATCTACCAACGGAAAAATGCCACCATTAGAAGAACGGTAATCTCTGTTGGCGGTATAACCGGCTATAATATTATTAGAAACACGGTTATTATAGTTGGTGTTTAATTCTGCAACTATTGAATAGATATCGTTATTGATGATATAGTTTGAGTTTGAAAAACTCATTGACTGTAAATTACCGTTTCTGTTGCCGCCCAGTGTGGTTGAGTTACTCATAGGAACATCTCTGTAAGAGCGCAGGTAATTAAAACGAATGTTGAATTTGTTACGGTCGTTTACGTTCCAGTCTATTTTAGCAGTGGCTTTATTGCTATAGGTTTCTAAAGAATAATCCTGCCAGGTGCCCGGATCGTATTTTAAAGAGTCCTTCAGAAAAGATTGCAGTTTTACAAGATCTGAAGTTAATACACGGGTTTCATTGGCATCGTTGGTGCCGTTATTGTCGTTTGATTTAAAAGCGGTACCCGGATCTGAACGTCTTTCAGCTTCTGCGTTCACAAAAAAGAACAATTTGTTTTTAATGATGGGCCCACCCAAACGAAAGCCAAATTGTTTTACGTCAAAATCGGCTACAGATACAGCGGCGCCTTTTGCTTTTGAACCCACAAAGCTTTCGTTGCGGCGGTTGTAAAAAACCGAACCGTGCAGTTTGTTGGTACCGCTGCGTGTTACAGCATTAATACCGGCACCTGTAAAACCTGCATCTTTTAAATTAACTGAAGAAAGGTTTACCTGTATTTCTTCTAAGGCATCTAATGAAATAGGAGTAGAGTTGGTTTGACCACCCGGCAAGCCACTTAAGCCAAATGAGTTGTTGAAAATAGAACCATCAATGGTTAAGTTGTTAAAGCGGTTATCCTGACCGGCAAAAGAAAGGCCATTAGACTGAGGTGTTAAACGCACAAAGTCGTTAATACTTCTGTTTAATGTGGGCATGCTCTCTAATGTGCGGCGGGAGATATTGGTACCGGTACCTTTTTTATCTCCGCTGATGAGTTTGTTTTTTTTACCAGTAGCCACCACCACTTCAGTTAAGTTGCCGGCTTCACTAACTAAAGCCGCATCCAGGTTTAAGGGGGTGCCTAATTGCAGGTAAACATCGTTATAGGTTTCTTTTTTAAAACCCACAAACGTAATGGTAATGCGGTAAGGGCCGCCCACACGCATACCAAAAATATTGAACTTACCATCGCTTTTGGTTACAGTGCGGTAGGTAGTTCCGGATGGTTCGTGTACTGCTTCAACAGTAGCACCGGCAAGAGCAATGTTTCTGTCGTCTTTAATGGTACCACCAATACTGCTGGTAGTAACCTGTGCAGGTAATGCAAGTGCTAATAAAGCAGTCAGCATTACTAATGCAAAGTGTTTAAGTCCTCTCATAATTGCTTTGGTTTAAATTTGGCGCAAAGTTCCGTTGAGATGAGAGATTTAAGAAGGGTGATTTATTAACAAATTGTTATGTGATAAAAATAAAGTGCAGCGGGCTTTAAAAATTGCAGGTAGAAATTTTTGTTTTTGCATTTTTATTTTAGTACCTAGGCGCCAATGCTGTATTAGTAGTATAAAATGAATTAAACAAAATATTTCTGTGCGTGAAGTATGATATATGTCAGGTTTTTAATTTATGCAGATAGCAGCAATGCATACACCGCTTCATCTAAAAAGCGGTTTTCGTGCTTCATGTAGCAAAAATTTTTCAACACCCCTTCTTTCTGAAAGCCCATTTTTTCATACAATCTTATGGCGGTACTGTTTTCTGAGGCGGTGGTTAATTCAATACGCTTTTTCTGCATTGCTTTTGCCTGTGCTATAATTTCCTGCATCATTAAACTGCCAAGACCTTTGCCGCCAAAATCAGGATGTATGGCTACACCACCCAAATAAACAATATGTGCATTGCGGTGCTGCAGCGGAATTAATTTAAACATTCCTTTTGCAATACCCGCTTCTTCAAAAATATACAACACCTCATCGTTCAATAAGCTGTTGAAGATGGGGTCAAATGCTGCAGCCTCCATAAAATCATACGTTAACCAGCCATTGGTTAATGGGTGCATGTATAAATTATATACAAAATCAAAATCGGCGGCGCTTGCTTTTCTAATCATAAAATTAAAAACTGTTTAATAGTAAACTTTCCGGGTAACTCACTTTCATTAAACACAATCCATGACCCGGCACATCAAAATTTGCCTGAGTACAATCTTCTGCTGCAATAATGTTTTCAAATTGCTGCAAATTAATTTTACCCCTTGCTACTAATAACATGGTGGCTGTAAGCCCACGCACCATGCCACGTAAAAAACGATTGGCGCTTACTTCATATACCCATTCATCTTCGGTAAGTTGCCACCGACTGGTAAGTATATTACAGTTAAATGTTTTAACCTGCGAGTTTCTTTTGCTGAAGGAAGCAAAATTAGTATGTGCTTTTATAATGGCTGCCGCTTGATGCAGTAAAGCCGTATCAGCTTTAAACGGAAAAAAGAAAGCCCTGTCTTGCAAAAATGGGTTTTTAGAACGGTATATGCGATATTGATAAGTTCTTGCCTCAGCATTAAAACGGCAATGCGCATCTGGCGCCACACGATAAATATTTTTCAGCACAATATCATCGGGCAGTATTGCATTCAGCTTGTATAAAAATTGCGGGTGAATGGTATTGGCATAATCAAAATGAAAAAAATTTTGCAAGGCATGCACACCGGCATCGGTACGAGAGGAACCGGTTAATGTAACCGCTTCTTTCTGCAAAACAGAAAATGCTTTTTCCACTTCCTGCTGTATAGTAGGCGCATTATCCTGCACCTGAAAACCGCTATACCGGTTGCCTTTGTAACTGACTTCTAAAAAATACCGTTGCATGCAGCGAAGATAGTGGTAAGATTTTATTGCACCAGCAGCGGTGCTGGTGGCGGCATGCTTGCGTCGCACACTTGTGCATTGAGCCCGTAAGTCAGCAAGACAAAAAGCCGGAAAGAATTTTGCAAATTAAGTAAGTACCTTGCTGGCTTTACGACTTGCAGACTGGTATTGTACTGTTGAAGTGTGCGACGCAACGATGCTGAGTAGCATATTACGGCTGGTAACAAAAAACTATTTACGAATCATGGCTTTAAAGCGGTTAATATAATACGCATCTTTTAATACCGGCAGCAATGATGGGTAGTTATAAGAATCGTTGGTAAAGGCATAGCAGGCGTCCATCCATTTATACTTGCCTTCATCGGTACTAAAAAGTTCTGTAAGCGCATTTACCTGTTTGGTGGTAACACATTTTTTTATAAACAGTTTCTTGGCTGCGGCAATTTTGTCGTCGTCTGTTTTTGCAGCCAACATTTTTACCCGCAGTTTATCAATATCACTATCCCAGGCGGTTTCGCGGCAATTAGAATTGGGTATAATAACAGGTGCTGCAACAGCATCTGTAACAATGGGCGCAGTGGGTTTAACCGGCACAGTAACTACGGTATCTTTTATTACAGGCTCAGTACTTATTGGTTTTGTAATAATGGGTGCATTGCCAAAAGGTATGCTGATGCGGATGGTATCTTTATCATCCAGATAAATGGCAATGTAAGAAGTGTCTGTTAAAAGCTCAGCAGCTTTGCTAATTAAATGCGCATCACTTAAAGGTTTTGAAACCAGTACGGCAGTATCTGGCTGCATAAAAATAACCGGAGCATTTTTTACAGTGTCTGCTTTAGCAATAGGAGGTGTTACCAGCGTATCTTTTTTTATTATTGGTGTTGTGGTGTTTGCAACTGCTGCGGTATCTTTTTTTGTGCTGGCTGGCGGTGTTGGTATAACAGGCGGTATCGTTTCTTTTTTAACAGGCTCAGAAGTTGGTACTGGTTTTTCTTTTAGTTCTTGTACGGCAGAAACAATAATAGTACTGTCCTTACCAGCATCTACCGTATTGCCAGATGGTAATATTGGTTTGCTTTCTTCTTTAACAACCGGTGCCGGTGGTGGCGTATTTTTTTTTGCAGTATATAAAACTGCCGTATCGTTTACGGCATTGGCCAGCAGCTGAGAAAAGCCATCTGTTTTTTTTATGCCGTTCAGTTCAGGATTTTTTTTTTCAGCAGCGTTATTGGTATTCATAATAACCTGCAAACGCTGCCAGCTGAAGAGCCCCCAACCTTTATCGCCAAAATTTTTTAACAAGAAGCCGGCATCTTTTTTAGCTGTGTTAATGCTAAACGTCTGTTCTGGAAAGCTGTTTTTAGGAAAGCCTACCACCAGGGCCAGGCTGCTATCGGTAAGCCGGGGTAAAATTAAGTAGCCGGCATCTGTAGAACTGTATACTTTATTATTATGTCTTACGTAAAAAGCTTGCTTATTATCGGTTTGCAGGTAAACAAAATACTCCTGCTGGGCCATAAGCTTTCCGGTACAACAAAACAATATTAAAAAAAGAAGCGGTTGAAGGCGCATGAATGAAATGGGCGTTTAATAAACAAAACTAACTGAAAACCGGTATTTCTATAACCATTTACCATTTTTTTTACAGCATAAATCATACAGCCGCTTATCTTTATTGCCCTAAAAATTTACTATGAAGAAGATTGCTATCGTTCTTGGATTATTTATGCTGACGTTTGCTGCCACTGCACAACATGGCTCAGATACGGCGTGGAAGAAAAAATACCGCGAGTCGGTAACTATTGAAAACGACCTGGTACATACCCGGCTGGAAGTGAAATTTGACTATTCCAAAGCATGGATGTATGGAAAAGCATGGTTAACCCTGCAGCCGCATTTTTACGAAACCAATACTGTTGAGCTGGATGCCAAAGGCATGGAACTGAAAAAAGTAGCCCTGGTAAAAGGTATCAGTATTGCTGATTTGAAATACCAATACGATGGGTTGGTAATAAAAATTACCCTCGATAAAAAATATAAAGGTGGAGAAAAATACACGCTTTATATTGACTATATAGCCAAACCAGACGAACTGGAAGTAAAAGGCAGTGCTGCTATTACAGATGCAAAGGGTTTATATTTTGTAAACCCAAAAGGAGAGGAGAAGAATAAACCCACACAAATTTGGACGCAAGGTGAAACAGAAGCCACTTCTGTTTGGTGCCCAACTATTGATAAGCCCAACCAAAAAACCACCCAGGAAATTTACATGACGGTGCCCGATAAATATGTAACCCTCAGCAACGGTAAATTAACCAGCCAGAAAAAAAATACAGATGGCACCCGTACTGATTATTGGAAAATGGATCAGCCACATGCACCTTATTTATTTTTTATGGGTGTGGGCGATTATGCTGTAATAAAAGACAGCTACAAAGGCAAAGAAGTGAGTTATTATGTAGAAAAAGAATATGCCCCGGTGGCCCGTAAAATATTTGGTAATACTCCGGAAATGATGGCTTTCTTCAGCCGCATTACCGGGGTTGATTACCCTTGGGTAAAATATGGCCAGATAGTGGGCCGCGATTATGTTAGTGGCGCCATGGAAAACACCACCGCC
>JANRMC010000198.1:0-8412 GCA_033761915.1 Flavihumibacter sp. | reverse complement strand
GTTAAGCACAATATCACCTTCATATTGTGTATGCACACCGCTGAAAATTTTCATGAGTGTGGATTTACCGGCACCGTTCTCTCCTATAATCGCATTCACCTTACCGGGATGTAATAGCAGGTTCACATCCGTGAGTGCTTTTACTCCGCCAAAATTTTTACTGATATGTTTCGCTTGCAGCATTATTGCACAATTTGTAAGCGTACCGGTAATAATTCTATCCCCTGCCAGTGAATATGTGCTGCATTTATTTCCACCGCAGCAACTACATTTACGTTATCTCCTTTTTTTATTGCCTGCTTAAATGATGGCAACACAGTTGACCTGATAATTTTATTCAGTTCTTCTGAAATACTGCTGAGGTTACTGGTGTTGGGGAAATCCTTTACCTGCACCAAACCCGATGCATCCCTTACTGCATTACCATACACAAACTCAGTAGCAAGGTGTAGGTTCAGCAATGAATTATGTTGCTTCACAGAAAGCAATACTTCATCTTCTTTTACATCCGTCACCATTCCTTCCAGCTTTACCAATGCGTAGCGGTAATTTCCAATTGCCAATGCATTGGTGTATTTATTAATCGCTGCCTCACCATCTTTTGTGACGGCATCTATTAAAACAGTTAGTGACACAGCACTGTCCATCTTCGCCGGCATTTTCTCCTCCCATAATTTTTTACTGAAGCCAACGGCATCAAATGCAGCAGCGGTATTATTTTTCCGTGTGCTTAATTTTTCAAAGTACACCGATTTATAACCCAGCAATGCAATTACTGCAACCAGCAAACCGTATTTAATGTATTTGTTCATTGCAATTATTTTTTACCGTAAGCAATATAATCGTTGATGTTTTTGGCGGTAACCAGTTCTACTGCCACCGGTACTTTCTGCGGAAAATCTCTTCTGCCTTTTATATATTCATCGGCATACTGCGCCGCTGTTTCTGCCATCACTTTCGGAAACTGCATACCTGTTGCCGCTACTTTATTTTCTCCAATAGAAGTGATTACATCTTCGGCACCATCAAAGCCAAACACTTTTACTTTATCTGCTTTGCCTGCACTCACCAATGCCTGGTATGCACCCATCGCCATACCATCGTTGCCGCAAAACACACCATCAATATCCGGGTGCGCCTGCAAAATAGATTCCATCACTTCCATCGCTTTGTTACGGTCAAAGTCGGCACTCTGCTGCGCCACCATTTTAAAACCTTTGTAATTATCCACCACACTGTGAAAACCCTTGCTTCTTGCCCAGGTGTTATTGTCACCCACCAAACCAAGTATCTCCACATAATTTCCTTTCTTATTAAGTTGCTGCGTAAAATATTTTCCAATAGCAACAGCGCCGGAATAACTGTCGCTTAAAATTTGTGAGGTGGCGGTGTTTAAAGAATTAATTTCCCTGTCCATGCAAAACACCGGTATGCCTGCATCTTTTGCTTTCTGCACATTGGCAATAGAACCATCTGCATCGGTGGAGTTAAACAATATTGCATCAAAACCTGCCACCACAATATTTTCAAAATGGTTGCTTTCCAATGCGGTGTTATTCTGCGAATCAAAAATTTTTGCTTCGTAGCCCAATGCTTTTGCTTTGGCTGCGGCTGTTTCTGCCAAAAACACAAACCACGGATTATTGAGTGTGGATACCACCACCGCAATTTTACCCGTTGATTTTTTTTGTTGTGTTTTACTGTTGCAGCCAGCAAGTGCCACCGCAATCACCAGTAAAAAGGAAATTATTTTTTTCATCAGCAAGAATGTTTTTTTGTTACCAGCAGTAGTGCTGCTATCATCATCGTTGTGTCACTCACTTGTACTGCATACCATTGTTCAACTTTTTTGTTCAACCCTTTCAGGGTTGCGTAAACACTTCGCATATTTTCCCACCGATTGCATCGGTGGCTATTTACATTAAACCCCTTCAGAGTTAGTTCTCTTAACTTGCACAATCAAAGGCTCACTCATAACTCATAACTCATAACTTCAACAACTTCACCACTTCATCCGCAACACCTTCTTCACTAAGCCTGTAGTGCTTAAAAATATCTCCCTGCGGACCAGTTACTGTATACTCATCCGGTATGCCCATAATTTTAAAGGGCAATGCAATACCTGATTGTAATAAGAAGGAAGCCACTGCTTCTCCCAAGCCACCATATACACTGTGCTCTTCCACCGTTACAATGGCTTTGCATTTTTGCGCCAGCGATTTTATCAATTCCGTATCGAGGGGTTTAATGGTGTGCATACTTACAACAGCAGCAGCAATACCACTTGCTTTTAACCTTTCCGCACCTTTCACTGCAGGGTAAACGGTTTCGCCATTGGCAATAATCGCCACATCATTGCCTTCAGTTATCACTCTTCCTTTACCGAATGCAAAGCCATCGCTGTTATCTTTCTTCAAAGAAGGCATTACTTTTTTGCCAAAGCGTAGGTATACCGGCACATCACTTTCTGCTGCCAGTTTGGTGGCTTGCGCAGTTTCAAAATTATCTGCCGGTGCCACAATGATGATATTATTAATGGCACGCAGCACCGCAAAATCATGCAGGCTGTGGTGTGTGCTGCCCAAGGCGCCATAACTTACTCCTGCACTAATGCCCACTACCGTTGCCGGGTTATTGCTGTAACAGATATCATTTTTAATTTGCTCCAATGACCTTGCTGTTAAAAAACAAGCCGGTGATACTGCAAATACTTTTTTGCCGCAGCTTGCCAATCCAGCTGCAACACCTACCAAGTTTTGTTCTGCAATACCCACTTCCACAATCTGCTCCGGAAATTTTTTACCAAAGGGTACTAATTTACCAGAGCCCCTGCTGTCGCTGGTGACTGCAATAATAGTTGCATCTGTTTCTGCCAGCCGCTGCAATGTTTCCGAAAAAACATCCTGGTTAGGTTTGTCAGCGCCGGGTGGTATAATTATTTGTTCTGCCATTATTATTTGTTTAACCGCAAAGGCCGCTAAGGTTTACGCAAAGCAGCGCAAAGGGTTACTGTTAATTTAAAGTCCGTTTACCACTCTTTTAATTCCTTCTTTCAAACGGGCCACATTAAAATTTATAAGTAAGCCAAGCTTATAATTTCCCAATTTCATGTACGTAAGTGTTTGCGCTAAATGAACATCACTCAAAGCTTCCACACTTTTAATTTCTAGTACTAATTTTTGCTCTACCAATAAATCTAATCTATATCCACATTCTAATTTTACCTGCTCAAAAACCAAAGGCATTGGTTTTTCTTTTTCAACAAACAATCCTGAACTGGCAATTTTATAATACAAACATTCTTTGTAAGCACTTTCAAGCAAGCCAGGCCCCAATGCTGTATGCACATCCATTGCAAAGCCAATTACTTTATTTGAAAGTTCATTCTCTGTCATAATATTTTTTTCAAACACAAAGACCGCTAAGGTTTTCGCAAAGCAACGCAAAGATTTATTCAAAGGTGAAAAAGGCTTTGAGACCTTTGCGGTGTTCTCCTTTGCGTCCTTTGCGGTTACACACTACTTCAAACTAACCATTGCTTCATCCAACTCATTCATCGCCTGTTCATACTGTTCCTTATTTGGTACACCATGGTGCCATTTCAATTCATTCTCCATAAAGCTTACGCCTTTGCCTTTTGTGGTATGTGCAATAATTACCGATGGTTTCCCTTTTTCAAATGGCAGTGCTGCAAATGCGGCACGCAGTTCATCAATATCATTGCCATTCACTTCTTTTACAGCCCAGCCAAATGCTTTCCATTTTTCATCCAACGGGTCGGTGTTCATTACGTCGGCAGTGTGTGCAGTTATTTGTAAAGTGTTTTTGTCAACTATAGCACATAAATTATCCAGTTTGTAATGCGCTGCACTCAATGCTGCTTCCCAGTTACTGCCTTCAGGCAATTCGCCATCACCCATCAGTGTAAATACTTTGTAATCTTTTTTATCCATTTTGGCGGCAATACTCATACCTACACAAATTGGCAACCCATGACCTAAAGCACCAGTGTTCTGTTCTACTCCTTTTACTTTTTTTGTTGGGTGGCCAATGTAATGCGATTTGTACTTGCACAATGTTTCCAAATCACTCTCAGGAAAAAAGCCTTTATCTGCCAGCACCACAAACAATGCTTCCACGCAATGCCCTTTGCTTTGTACATACCTGTCCCTGTCTGGTGATGAAAAATTTTCCGGTGATACATTCAGCACTTCATTGTACAATACATTTAAAATGTCGGTGCAGGATAAACTGCCACCGGTATGTCCGGCATTGGCACCAACTATATACTTCAGGATGTTTTTCCTGTAGTTAATTGATTTTTGTTGTAGTTCTTTTGTTGTCATACCCCTATCCCCTGAGGGAGAAAATTTTATTTTTAATTTATTTCACCGCAAAGACGCAAAGTATTTCGCAAAGGTCGCAAAGGCTTTGCGACCTTTGCGTTGTATTCGCTTAGTGTTCTTTACGGTTATCCTTGCAGAATAGAATTACCAACCGTACAAGTGAGTGACACAACGATGTTGATAGTAGCACTGCAGTCTGGTTCAAAATAATTCTACGCATGACTGTACGTTTCCCAACCCAGATAATTTTCAAATGCTTCTTTTAATATGCCGGCTGTTTTGCTGGCATTCATCACTACATGGTGTTCAAAACCGTTGCGGCAAACATGGTTCATTAGCCCTTGTAAATTATTTATCTGCGCCACGGCACGGTTACCAAATGTATTCAGCGCATCGTTGGTCAGTTCGCCTTCGCCAACATATGCTTTAATAATGCCTTTACAATCATCGGTACTGATGCGGCCATAGGTTAACGGCATGGCAGGTGTACGGCCATCCAATGCACCATAAGTATTTTCGGTGCCAACACTTGTTCCAAGAATAGGTGCCGTGCTGATGCTGATATCCGGCAAAAATGATTTAGCCCAGTTGCCGCAATGGAACAACACACATTTTGTATCATCATCGGCGTAGTTATTATTCCAGTCAACCAATGCAGAGGGTGAGCCGCTTGCCAGTTGCATGGCATACATACTCAATGTGCCTGTAACATCTACTTCGCAGGCGGAAGGCAGCATGTTCTCACTCATCATGCTCATGCTGGTGCAAACATTGCAGCCATAATTTTTTTGAATGGAGGTCCAGCATTGAATGGCGGTGGCATCCAAACAATTTTCTTCCATAAAATTTGCCAGCACCACATCCAGTTTTGCAATCTGTACTAATTTATCCGGCGGCGTTAAACCGGTGTTGGTATATGCATGAATTTTTTCCAGCTTTTCTCTTACTGCTTTATCATCTGCTGTTAACTTATTGGCATTGCCTAAAATTTCAGAAAGGTCAACAGTTGTTACAGAGATGCCATTGCGCTGCAATAATTTTTCGCTGTAGCGAACGGTGTTAAAAGCCGTGGGTCTTGCACCAACCGCACCAATACGCACCTTACGCAAACCATTTACCACACGGCAGGTAGCAGTAAAGTTTTTCAAGTCAGTAATGAATGATTCGTCTTTCGGGCTTACCACATGTTTGGTGGTAAGTGAATATTTTATCCCGTATTGATACAGATTATTACATACAGAAATTTTTCCGCACCAGGCATCTCTTCTATTCACCACATCCATCTTTCCCAAATCATCAGGATAACCCTGTATTAACACAGGCACTCTTAAGCCGGATAGCTTAATGGTTTCTGCCACGCCTTTTTCATCGCCAAAATTGGGCAGCACTACTAATATGCCATCAATTTCATCGGCATGTTTTTTAAACAGTGCCGCACATTTTTGTGCTTCAGCAAATGTTTCCACACCCCCTAGTTTGCTATCGGCATCGCTCAGCATGATTGGCGTAATGTTTAATTGCTTAAACAAATCCAAAATTTCTGTTCTTGCTTCCGCCACCAGTTTATCAGGAAAAAAATCACGGTTGCCGATGATGACACCGAGAGTGCTTGTGTTTATTTTTTGATTGCTCATAAATTATCAGCTTGCTATTATTAATTCAATTTCGTTATCGTGAAAAACCTGTTTGTGTTTCTCTTCAATACCCGCGTCTGTAATGATATAATCTATCAGCGACAATGCGCCTAAGCTGGCAAAAGCCGCTTTGCCCATTTTTGTGGAATCGGCCACCAGATAGGTGGTTTCTGCCGCTTCAATCATGGCCTTTTTTACAACAAGATCACTGATACTGGGGTAGGTTAAGCCTGCTTTTAAAGAAATGCCGGCAGTGGCTAAAAACAATTTTTGTACGTGCAGGCCTTTAAAAAAATCGGCGGCCTTCTGTCCCGTTAAAGAAAGTGTGGGCGGCTTAAACTCACCGCCGGTAACAATCACTTCAATGCCCGGCTCTGCACCCAGCATTAAGGCAATATTGAGTGCATTGGTAATAATGGTAAGATTCTTAAACCCCTTTAATTTTTTTGCAATTTCCGTGGCGGTAGATCCGGAGTCGAGGATAATAGTATCGCCGCTTTCAATAAACTCTAGGCATTTGCTGGCTATCAATTCTTTTTTATCCAGGTGCTCCTGGTGGGTGAGAGAAAATTTCTGCACCTGATCCTTCATGTCTTTCAGGTAAGCGCCGCCATGTTCCCGTATTATCAAGCCGTCTTTTTCCAGTTTCTCCAGGTCTTGCCTTACGGTTACTTCTGTTACCTTAAACAGTTTTGCCAGGTTCAGTACTTTGGCTGAGCCATCTTCACGCAGCAATTCCATTATTTTTTCGCGTCTTTGATTGGGCAGCATACTCGTTAAAACTTATGTTTACGAAAATAAAAGAAAAAAATCGAAACAAAACGAAATATTTTTAAACCCAATTTCCCCCATTGCAAACCAACCGAAAGGGCTGGACACAAAAAAACCCGCTGATTGCGGGTTTAAATTTTGTGGAGCTGGGGAGAGTCGAACTCCCGTCCAAACATATTCGTCAAAAGCTTTCTACATGCTTATTCCGGCATTATTTGTCGGGCAACCACAGGAGACGGACGAACCAATGGCTTCCTTAGCTGAATGGGCTTAAGTTATTGTCACAGCCTTCAATAACAGCAACCTGTTTTGTTTTTGAGTCGGCGGCGGAACCTGGTAACAGATCAACCTGTTCGGCGGCCCTAATGACTACTTAATCACTGATTAGGCAGCCATGGCATACTGAGTATTGCCATTTGAAGTTTGTGCATTCCAGATTAAAGTGCAGATTACACAACGCACTGCATGCTTACACCTTCAAAGATCTATGCTGTCAAAACCAGGTACAGCCCCCTTTTATCCTACACTCAATTAATACAAATTTGTAGTAGTGGTAACCCGGCAGTGGTACTTATCTCAACAGCCGTTGCGTCGCACCCTTGTACCACACAACTCAATGCAGCAGTACCGGCAACAAGTCATTGCTTTTAAAACAAATCTCTAATCAGTCTGAATATATCCAGCCCCAACGCATAGGCCATTAAGCCCAGCATCAAAACCATACCCACCATTTGCGCATATTCCATAAACTTATCGCTGGGTTTGCGCTTGGTAATCATTTCATAAATAGTAAACAGGGCATGGCCGCCATCCAGCGCCGGTATGGGCAATATATTCATCAGTGCCAGCACCAGCGAAAAGAAAGCAGTCAGGCTCCAGAAATTTTGCCAATCCCATTCAGGAGAAAACATTTTACCAATACTGATAACACTACCCAGCGATTCATTGGTATTAACCTTGCCGCTAAAAATCAGTTTCAGCTGCAGCCAGTAAAACTCCAGCGTTTCCTTACTTTTTTTAATACCCGCCGGAAAAGATTCAAAGAAGCTATAACTTATTTTCTTTTGTTCAAATAAAGATTGTACATCCGCATTGTAAACACCCACAATGCCATCTTCAGGTATGGTTAAGTTAATAGCCAGCGTATCGTTGCCGCGTAAAACGGTTAAAGCAACCGGTTTCTTTTTGTTTTGTTGCACCAACCTTCTGAAGTCTTGCATATAAGTAGTGGGTGCCCCATTCAATGCAATAATGCGGTCTGCCTTTTTAATACCGGCTTTAATTGCTGCACTGGTATCTGCCAGGCTATCTACACGCAAAAAAGGCACCCGCATGCTTACAAAATTCAGGGCCTTGTATTTTACCAGTTTACCGGCAAAGTCTGCCGGAACTGTAATTGTTTCATCCTTCCCCGCTCTTTCTACAACAATGGTTTTTGCGTCTTTTAAAATAACCATCAGGGGTATTTTGTTAAAGCGGTCCACATAAGCGCCGTCCACACTTTTAATCATGTCCCCATCTTTAAACCCAATGGTTCTTGCTAAAGAATCGGTAGCAATGCCGTAGGTAAATTTATTGGTAGGCACATATTCTTCGCCCCAATGCCAAAGCATCATGGCATAAATTAAAAAGCCCAGTATAAGGTTTACGGTTACACCGCC
>JANRMC010000197.1:0-13500 GCA_033761915.1 Flavihumibacter sp. | reverse complement strand
ACCAATAGCCAGGCAGCTGTTTTGTTTACTTTACTAAAGGCAATAATGGTACATAAAATGGTAAGCCATAGTATCACAATTTCTATTAAAGCTGTTCCTAATTGGTGGCGGGTAAAAAAAAGATAGCTCCAAAACAGGTTTAATACCAGTTGCAGGCTGTATAATAGAAGTCCCCATTTTTTAAAAGCCGATGCAGTAATTGTTTTCCAAACCAGGTAGGCGGCAATGCCCATAAGAATATAAAGGGTGGTCCAAACCGGGCCAAACAACCAATTGGGCGGATTCCAATTTGGTTTTTGTAAGCTGGCATACCAAACCGGTATTGCTTCAATAGTAAACAGGCTGCCGGCAAAGCCAATTAGCAAAGGGCCTGCAATACAAAGAATCAGTTTTGCAATGTTATTCATTTTTAAAAAGCAGCTGCTCCGTTTTTTTTATAATAAGCAATCAGCAGGGCAGTTACTTCACTATAACTCTGCATGCCGCTGGGTTGTTCGTTGGCCTTTAAATAATTTGTATATAAATATTTAATGATGGGCTCTACGGGGTTTTGGTGTTTTTGGTAAAAGTCTTCCAGCGTTTTAAAATCGGCCTTTACTTTAGCCGGTATTGTTTGGTGAATATTGCGGGCCATTACAGAATCGCGGCTAAACAACTCCCGGGCTGCATAACTGTACAGGTCAAAATATAAAGAATACAAAAAAGCCGTATCGGTACTGCTTTTAGCAGATAGATAGCCGGCAAAATTTGCCTCATTTTCTTTGGCATAACCCAGCTGATGGCCAATTTCATGGCAGGTGGTAAACGGTTGCACAAAAGGCGGCACGGTGGTATTTACCTGCGCTTCTCCGGTAAACGGGTTGTAATAGCCGGTATAACCCAAATAATTACCCAGGTAACTAAATAGCGATGGCTTTACCGCTGCAAAAGAATATTGCAATTGCGGATATTTTGCTGCCGCCTGTTTATAACTGTTGCTGGCTTCTTTAAAAAGGTCTTTCTTGCTCCAATGGTTGGCCGGTGTGGTTGAAGGTTCGCTAAAGGTGTAAAGTCTGTTAACCATTAGTTGGGTTATCTGCTGCAAATCCTGTGTGGTATATTGGCCACGGGTTAACTGCAGCTGGTAAGCGTGGCCCATGCGGTTGTAGTTTAGCCCCCATAACAAATTAAAAGCAACATAAATAAACAAAACAGCAAAGCCTGTTTTTTTAAAGCCCTGCAGCCAGTATTCTTTTGAGGTTCTTTTTTGTGCAAGGGCTTTAACCGTTTTAATGATCACTCTCAGCAGGTATATAAAAAGCAGGGCATAGATAATATCGCCCAGGCTAAAGGGCAACCAGCCCAGCAACAAACGTTGCAATTTGCTTATTATTAAATACAGGCCATTGCTGTAGTAATTTTCAATAAATGCCGGAAACAATGCTGCCGTTTTAATAAGCACTGCTGTAATCAGTAAGCCAATCCACCATCCTTTTTTTTGATACATAGCTGGTATTCTTTTTCCCGGCATTGAAAATAGGCAATGCCCCATAAACTAAAACAGGTTTATTAAACTTTTAGCAGGGTATGGGTTCCTATAAATGAGTAAAGTAATTAAATAGCCATCTCAGAAAACAAAAACCAGCATTATGAAAACAAAAAAAATTATAGCCGCATTAATTTTATGGGTGGGCTTGGTAACCGCCGCCGAAGCCCAGTTGGTAGTGCGTGTAAGGCCGCATGCGCCGGCACTTAAAGTAAGGCCAATAGCCCCCTCGCCGCGCCATATATGGATTGATGGCAGTTGGGCAGTTAGGGGAGGTGTATATGTTTGGAGTGATGGATATTGGGCCACACCCCGCCACGGACATGTTTGGGTAAACGGGCATTGGAAACACCGGCGCGGCGGTTGGGTTTGGGTGCCGGGTCATTGGCGCAGAAGGTGGTAAAATTGTAATAGCACATCCCGGCATGGCCGGGATTTTTTTTACTTTTGTGCCAGCTTTCCTGCTACTATTAAGCCCCGGTTGCGTCGCACCCTTCAGCGGTGGTGGGAAGGTGGGGCAAAATAATTAGCTGGCTCATTTTCAGTAAAAAGCTTTTGTATTGCAGGCTGTTGCCGGGCTTTTTACAAAACCTGAAGGGTGCGACGCAACAGTTGGTGGGCCTTGTTTATTGGCCCGGTACCAAAAAATTGGTACTCAGTTAAAAAATACTTTAAAAAATTCTTTGGCCGTAATAGTTAAGCCGTTACCTTTGCACTCCCAAAATAAATTTGGGTTTTGGCTTATGTCTCAACGAATCAGAATCAAATTACAGTCATACGATCACAACCTGGTAGATAACTCTGCAGAAAAGATCGTTAAAACAGTACGTACTACAGGCGCCGTGGTAACAGGTCCTATTCCCTTACCCACGCAAAAGAAAATTTTTACTGTACTGCGTTCACCCCACGTAAATAAGAAGGCCCGTGAGCAGTTCCAACTGAACACGCATAAGCGCTTGCTGGATATCTATACTTCTTCTTCAAGAACTGTAGATGCTTTAAGTAAGCTGGATCTGCCCTCTGGTGTGGAAGTTGAGATTAAGGCGTAACAGCCCGGCATCAGCCATTTAGTTCTTTTTAAACATCGGTTATCTCTCAATGCTGTTATACAGTAAAAAAGAGCTCTGACAAACATTAAATTTTTCTCTGCAAAAGCAGAGACGAACATATAAACAAGCCGTTCGGGGTTTGTTTACCGCCAGTACTTCTGAATAAAAAAGAAAAGGTTGGTGGGTAAACGGGGATTGAAATCCAACAGGTAAATCTTACCAACAAGGGATTGTCTCTTCAACCTTGCGGCGCAAACAATAAACAATGAAAGCGATTATTGGTAAGAAAGTTGGAATGACCAGCGTTTTTGGTACCGACGGCAAACAAACTGCCTGTACCATTATTGAAGCTGGCCCCTGCGTTGTTACACAGGTTAAAACCAAAGAAACAGATGGTTACAGCGCATTACAATTAGCATTCGGCGACAAAAAAGACAAACACGCTACAGCAGCCGAAAAAAATCACTTCGCAAAGGCTAATACTTCAGCCAAAAAGATTTCAAAAGAATTTCGCGATTACAGCATAGAAAAAGCATTAGGAGAATCTGTTACAGTTGAAATTTTCACAGAAGGTGAAAAAGTTGATGTAGTAGGTACTACCAAAGGAAAGGGTTTCCAGGGGGTTGTAAAACGCCATGGTTTCTCGGGTGTGGGTGAGCAGTCTCACGGTCAGCACGACCGTCAGAGAGCCCCAGGTTCTTTGGGTAACTCATCTGATGCAAGCCGTGTAATGAAAGGTATGCGCATGGCCGGCCGTATGGGTGGCGACCGCGTAAAGCTGAAAGGTTTGAAAGTGGTAAAAATTTTCCCTGAAAAGAATTATATCCTTATTAGCGGATCAGTTCCGGGTCATAACGGTGCTATAGTTTTTATTCAGAAATAATTTAAATAATTGAAGTACGATGCAAGTAGATGTATTAAATATAAATGGTAAGCAAACAGGCCGCACCATTGAGTTGCCAGAAGAAATTTTTGGCATAGAACCCAATAAGCATGTTGTTTACTTAGCCGTGAAGCAATACTTAGCTGCACAGCGCCAGGGTACACATAAAGTAAAAACCCGTTTAGAAGTAAAAGGTGCTTCTAAAAAATTACACAAACAAAAAGGTACTGGTGGCAGCCGTAAGGGTAACATTCGTAACCCATTGTTTAAAGGTGGTGGTACTATTTTTGGACCCAAGCCCCGCGATTACGATTTTAAATTGAACCGTAAAGTGAAGGATTTGGCAAAAATGTCTGCACTGGCTTTTAAAGCAAAAGACAATGCCATTGTGGTGGTTGAAGATATTACCATGGAAGTGCCTAAAACCAAGCAGGTAACTGAAGTATTGAAGAATTTGAATGTTGCTGGTAAAAAAGCATTGGTAATAACTGCTGAATACAATGATAATCTGTATCTGAGCTTACGTAACCTGCCTGCAGTAGAAGGTTCTTTACTGGCGGATATGAATACATACGATATTGTAAATGCCGATGTATTGGTATTAACCGAAAATGCTGCCAAAGTATTTACTGAAGAAGCAGTAGAAGTAAACGCATAATTAATAACAGAATAAATTATAAGAGATGAAACTCTCTGAAGTACTGGTAAAGCCAATTTTAACTGAGAAAGCAAATGCGCAACAGGAAAAACTGCGTCGCTACGCTTTCAGAGTTAGCAGAAAGGCTAATAAATTAGAAATAAAAAAAGCAGTGGAAGAATTTTACGGTGTTACTGTTGTGGATGTAAACACATCTGTAGTACCCGGAAAAAATAAAACACGCTTTACCAAAGCTGGTTACATACAAGGTAAAAAGTCTTCTTACAAAAAGGCTTTAATAACTGTAGCTGAAGGTGAAACAATAGATTTATACGCTGCTATATAATCAGCGCTTTTTATAACAGAATGGCTGGCAAGGCCGCTAACATTGCTAACAAAAAAAGATTTTAAAAATGGCATTAAAAAAGTTTAAACCAATTACCGCCGGAACCCGCTGGAGAATTGGTAATGCTTATGCAGAAATTACAACAGATACTCCTGAAAAGAGCCTGTTAGAGAAAAAGTCTGGTACCGGTGGTAGAAATGCCCAGGGTAGAAGATCGATGCGTTACATAGGTGGTGGTAACAAAAATCACTATCGTATTGTAGATTTTAAGCGCAACAAAAAGAATATCCCCGCAACGGTAGCTTCTATTGAGTACGATCCAAACCGTACGGCTTTCATCGCATTATTGAACTATGCTGATGGAGAAAAAAGATACATTATTGCCCCGCAGGGTTTACAGGTGGGTGCCACTATTGTAAGCGGAGATGAAGTAGCCCCAGAATTAGGAAATGCCCTTATGATGAAGAACATGCCTTTAGGTACTGTTATTCACAATATTGAATTACAACCCGGTCAGGGTGGTAAAATGGCAAGAAGTGCTGGATCTTCTGCACAGCTGGCCAACAAAGAAGAAAAGTACGCGGTATTAAAAATGCCAAGTGGTGAGTTAAGAAAAGTATTAATTAACTGTTACGCTACTGTAGGTGTTGTAAGCAACAGCGATCATAACCTGCAAAGCATGGGTAAAGCCGGCCGTAACCGCTGGAAAGGTATCCGCCCCCGCAACCGTGGTGTGGCTATGAACCCTGTGGATCACCCAATGGGTGGTGGTGAAGGTAAATCTTCAGGTGGTCACCCAAGAAGCAGAACCGGTAAATACGCTAAAGGAGAGAAGACACGTAAACGTGATAAAGGTTCTAATAAACTGATCATTCAGCGTAAGAACGGTAAAAAATTGTAATAAGAACAGAGCCGAATAAACATCATTAATTTATCAAATTAACTCATTCAAAATGGGTCGTTCAATTAAAAAAGGTCCTTATGTTGCCGCTCATCTGGAAAACAAGGTGCTGGCAGTAAATGAAGGAAAAGCAAAGAAAGGTGTTATTAAAACCTGGAGCCGTCGTTCTACCATTACTCCGGATTTTGTAGGCCACACTTTTGCTGTGCACAATGGTAACAAATTCATACCTGTTTATGTAACAGAATTTATGGTGGGCCATAAGTTAGGTGAGTTTGCACCAACCCGCAACTTCAAAGGACACTCAAGTAAAAAAATAGCTTAATGGTAAACAGCAGGTAACAAAGCCTGTGTGTTTAACTGAAAAATTAATAAAATGGAAGCAGTAGCTAAACTTAGAAATTATCCCACCTCGCCACGTAAGATGCGCTTACTGGTTGATGAAATACGTGGTATGGGTGTTGAGAAAGCCCTGGCTTTTTTAGAATTTCACCCACAGCATTCAGCAGTGCCATTACGTAAACTGGTATTGTCTGCTATCAGCAACTGGAAACAGAAGAATGAAGGTGGAGATGAAACCGGCCTTGTGGTTAAAACTGTATTTGTGGATGGTGCAAGAACCATTAAGCGTATGCGTCCTGCTCCGCAGGGTCGTGGCTACCGTGTTCGCAAGCGCAGCAACCACGTAACTGTAATCGTAGATACAAAAACAAAATAACTAATCAACTAATAAACCAGATATGGGTCAAAAAACAAATCCTATTGGTGCGAGGTTAGGTATCATCCGCGGATGGGAAAGTAATTGGTACGGTAACAAGAAAGATTTTTCTGTTAAACTGATTGAGGACAACAAGATCCGCAACTACCTGAATGCACGTATTAACAAAGGTGGTATCTCTAAAATTGTAATAGAGCGTACACTGGGTAAGTTGATAGTAACTATTCATACTTCTAAGCCTGGTATCATCATTGGTAAAGGTGGTAACGAGGTAGATCGTATTAAAGAAGAGCTGAAGAAGCTAACCGGCAAGGAAGATGTGCAGATCAACATCCTGGAAATCCGTCGTCCGGAACTGGATGCTATGATTGTGGCAGATACTATTGCCCGACAGATAGAAAACCGCATTAACTATAAAAGAGCTATTAAAATGGCCATTGCCTCTGCATTACGTATGGGTGCAGAAGGTATTAAAATTAAAGCCAGCGGTCGTTTGGGTGGTGCAGAAATTGCCCGTACAGAAGAAATTAAACAAGGCCGTACTCCATTGCATACCCTGCGTATGGATATTGACTATGCTTCTGTATTTGCCTTAACCGTATATGGTAAAATTGGTTTGAAAGTGTGGATCTGTAAAGGTGAAGTATTAACCAAGCGTGACCTGAACCCCAATTTTGTAGGTGGTAAGAGCGAAGTAAGCGATAGAAGAGACAGAAGAGAAGGTGGCGATCATCGCGGTGACAGAAGAGACGACAGAAGAGGCGGTGGTGATAACAGAAGAGGTGGTGGCGAAAGAAGAGGAGGAAGAAACTAAGCACACCGAACGGGGAACCCCGGCAAAAGCAAAACAAATAATAACGGTATCAAACTTTAATAAAGATGTTACAACCAAAAAGAACAAAACACAGAAAAACGCAGAAAGGCCGCATGAAGGGCGATGCTAAAAGAGGAACTACGCTGGCTTTTGGTTCATTTGGCTTAAAAGCGTTGGATAGTGTTTGGATGACTGACCGCCAGATTGAAGCAGCCAGACAATCTATGACACGTGCCATGAAACGTGAAGGTAGTGTTTGGATCCGCATCTTCCCAGACAAACCCGTTACCAAGAAGCCTGCAGAGGTACGTATGGGTAAAGGTAAAGGTAACCCCGAAGGTTGGGCAGCTATTGTAAAGCCAGGTCGCATTTTGTTTGAGGCTGATGGCGTATCATTAGCCGTGGCTAAAGAAGCGATGGAACTGGCCGCACAAAAATTACCTATTAAAACCAAGTTCGTTGTTCGTCACGATTTGGAAGCGTAATCATTGCAATAAAGTATAAACAATACTACAATGTCAAAAAGAATTGATTTTATAAAGAGTATTAAAGACATGAACGATGCTGATTTAAAAGCAAAGATTGCAGAAGATCAGTTGCGTTTGAAGAAACTGGAGTTTGCTCATGCCATTTCTCCGCTGGAGAACCCAATGAGCATCCGTAGCCTGCGTAAGGATATTGCACGGTTACAAACCGCTTTAAAGAAAAAACAACTTGGTTTCTAATATAACTGCCGGTTGCAGCCATTGCTGCCACTAACAGTTACCGCTAAAAAATAAAAAAATGGTTGAAAGAAATTTGCGTAAAACAAGGATAGGGATTGTTACCAGCAACAAGATGACCAAAACCATCACCGTTGCGGTTGAAAGAAAAGTAAAGCACCCCATCTACGGTAAGTTTGTAAAGAAAACTACCAAATTCCATGCTCACGATGAAAAAAATGAGTGCAGCATTGGCGATACCGTAAAAATTATGGAAACCCGTCCGCTGAGCAAAACAAAACGCTGGAGACTGGTAGAAGTAGTTGAGAAAGTAAAATAGTTATTGGCAGCTTGTATAAAATACAAACTGCAATCAGAAATATTTAAACAGTAAATAAAATGGTACAGCAAGAAAGCAGGTTAAACGTTGCCGATAACAGTGGCGCCAAAGAGGTGTTGGTGATTCGTGTGTTGGGTAATAGCGGACAGGATTATGCCGGTATTGGAGATAAAATTGTAGTTACTGTAAAAGATGCAATTCCTGCAGGCGGTATTAAAAAAGGTACCGTTACCAAAGCCGTAATAGTTCGTACAAAAAATAAATTACGCCGTAAAGATGGTTCATACATCCGTTTTGATGACAACGCGGTGGTATTATTAAACCAAGCCGATGAGCCACGTGGTACCCGCATCTTCGGGCCCGTTGCCCGTGAGTTGCGTGATAAAGGATATATGAAAATTATATCTCTGGCACCAGAAGTGTTATAAGATGCCGGTAAGGAGCCTGGCCACAAAATAAAAGCCCGGCCCCGGTTGCGTCGCACACTTCAACCCAGGCAAAGAGCTGAGCAGAGCGGAAACGGTACAAGTGAGTGACACAACGATGATGCACAAAGAACCAAAGTTTAGTACACAATTCTCTTAAAAGGGATAAAGACAATAAAAATGAGTAACAGATTTAAACCCAAATTCAACATTAAAAAGGGCGATGCCGTGGTAGTAATTGCCGGCGACGATAAAGATGCAAGCAAACCCCGTAAGGTGTTGGAAGTGTACCCTGATGATTCTAGGGTATTGGTAGAAGGTGTGAACATTATTACCAAGCACACCAAACCTTCTGCGCAAAACACCAAAGGTGGTATTGTTAAGAAGGAAGCCCCCATACACATTAGTAATGTAATGCTGTGGGATGCCAAGAAAGGTGAAAAAACCAAAGTAAAGCGCAGCCGTGAAACCGGTAAGCTGGTTCGCATTTCTAAAAAATCTGGTGAAGCAATTAAATAAGTAAAACGATGAGCACAACAAAATATATACCCCGTTTAGCTACCAAATACAAAAGTGAAGTAGTACCTGCTTTGCAAAAGAAGTTTGCTTACAAAAGCTCTATGCAGGTGCCCCGCTTAGAAAAAATTTGTGTAAACCGCGGTATTAACGGCGCTGTAAACGATAAAAAATTAGTAGACATTACGGTGGATGAGCTGACAAACATAACTGGTCAGAAAGCCATTCCTACCATGTCTAAAAAAGACATCTCAAACTTTAAGTTGCGTAAAAACATGCCCATTGGTGCCCGTGTTACTTTACGTGGTGTAAAAATGTATGAGTTCTTAGATCGTTTAATTGCCACTGCATTACCCCGTGTGCGTGACTTTAAAGGCATTAACGATAAATCTTTTGATGGCCGTGGTAACTATACCCTGGGTATTACTGAGCAAATCATTTTCCCTGAAATTGATATTGACAAAGTAAACAAGATTACTGGTATGGATATTACGTTTGTAACTACTGCCACTACCAACGAAGAAGCGTATGAACTGTTGAAGGAGTTGGGTATGCCGTTTAAAAACATTAAAAAAGATTAACGATAAACAACCAGAACGGGTAGCCTTGTGCAAACAACCTGCCTGCTAATGGAACTTAAATAAAAACTATGGCAAAAAAATCAGTTGTAGCCAGACAGCGCAAAAGAGAAGCAATGGTTGCGCAGTATGCTGAAAAACGTAAGGCTTTAAAAGCAGCCGGCGATTTAAAAGCATTGGATGAATTACCCAAGAATGCCTCTCCGGTTCGTTTAAAAAACCGTTGCCAGTTAACGGGTCGCCCTAAAGGTTATATGCGTTATTTTGGTTTAGGTCGTGTAATGTTCAGAGACATGGCATTGGCTGGTAAAATACCAGGTGTTAAAAAGGCAAGCTGGTAAAAAACTGTACAACTGGTGCCGGTTTTTATAAGGCACCGGCAGCAAGTTAAGAACAACAATATTTAAAATTTACAATTTAGAATTAATATGGTAACTGATCCTATTGCAGATTTTCTGACCAGGGTTCGCAATGCGCAAATGGCTAACCACCGTATTGTAGAAATTCCTGCTTCTAATCTGAAAAAGCGTATCACTGAAATTTTGTACGAGAAAGGATACATCCTGAAGTACAAGTTTGAAGATGACAGCAAACAGGGTGTTATTAAAATAGCTTTAAAGTATGATCCTTCTTCAAAGGAGCCTGCTATTAAAAGCTTGGAAAGAATCAGCCGTCCGGGTTTGCGTACCTACGCAAAGCCAAACGAGTTTGCCCGTGTTAAAAACGGTTTAGGCATTGCTATTCTTTCTACTTCAAAAGGTGTTATGGCAGATAAAGAAGCCAAAGCACAAAATGTGGGTGGTGAAGTACTGTGCTACATTTATTAATGATAGCATTGCGCATACAAAATCTGTACGACAATATAAGTGCTCTCTATACGGCTACTGAAAACGTGCAGTAAAACAAAAATTGGTTAACACACAAATAAAAAGATTACTATGTCTCGTATAGGAAAAAAGCCGGTTGCAATTCCACAGGGTGTAACTGTAACTGTTGGCAAGGATAACGTGGTTACTGTTAAAGGTGCCAAAGGTGAATTAAAAGAAACTATTGACCGCGATATTACTGTAGAAGTGAAAGAAGGAGAAGTGGTGTTTACACGCCCTACAGACCAAATCCGCCATCGTGCTATGCATGGTTTATACCGTGCGCTGGTTAACAATATGATTAAAGGTGTTACCGAAGGTTTTAAAACGAATATGGAACTGGTGGGTGTGGGTTATAAAGCCAGCAACCAGGGTAACTTATTAGATCTTTCATTGGGCTATTCTCATAACATTGTTATTGAAATACCTAAAGAATTAAAAGTAGCTACTGCCCAGGAAAAAGGACAGAACCCCACGATTACTTTAGAAGGCATCGATAAACAACTGATTGGCCAGGTAGCTGCTAAAATACGTGGCTTGCGCAAACCAGAGCCTTACAAGGGTAAGGGTGTTAAATTTGTGGGTGAAGTATTACGCAGAAAAGCTGGTAAAGCTGCTGGTAAGTAATAATAGCCGGTACTAAAAAGTAAACACAACTCCTGGCAGTATCAGGGGTAAAAAATAAAAACAATGGACGCTAGAAGTTTAAGAAGAAAAAAAATACACCAGGGAATACGTAAGAATGTGGCTGGCACTTCGGTAAAACCACGCTTATCGGTATTTCGCAGTAATGCTGACATTTATGTGCAGCTGATTGATGATGCCAGCGGCAAAACTTTAGCAGCAGCATCTTCAAAAGACAAAGACATTGCAGCACAGAAAGTAAATAAAGTTGAAAAGAGCAAACTGGTGGGTGGTGCAATTGCCCGCAAAGCCGGTGAGTTGGGTTTGAAAGCTATTGTGTTTGACCGCAGTGGTTATTTATACCATGGCCGTGTAAAAGCAGTGGCAGAAGGTGCAAGAGAAGGCGGGTTAGATTTCTAAGCATAAACGGCACAATCGCTCTAGTAGCCAGTTTATGAAATTGTGTAATTGAGCATTTATCAAAATATCAAATTTTCAAATGTCAAAAGTTAATCTAAACAGGGTAAAAGCCGGCGACCTTGAATTAAAAGAAAAAGTAGTTGCCATTAACCGTGTTGTTAAAACAACTAAAGGCGGTCGTGCTTTCAGTTTCTCTGCATTAGTGGTGGTGGGAAATGAGAATGGTATTGTAGGTCATGGATTGGGTAAAGCAAAAGAAGTACAGGAAGCCATTACAAAAGGAATAGAAGACGCTAAAAAGAATTTGATTAAAGTTCCTATCATGAAGGGTACGGTGCCTCATGATCAGTTAGCAAAAGAAGGTGCTGCAAAAGTATTAATTAAGCCTGCTGCACACGGTACAGGTGTAATTGCCGGAGGTTCTATGCGTGCCGTATTAGAAAGCGCAGGTGTTACCGACGTATTGGCAAAAAGCCTGGGCTCTGCTAACCCGCACAACGTGGTAAAAGCTACTTTTAAAGCTTTGGCTTTATTACGTGAGCCGGTAAGCGTTGCAAAAACCAGACACATCTCTCTGAAGAAAGTATTTAACGGATAAAAACGGAAAGGGCATTTTTAGAATGCACCTGCCACTCTTTTTATATGAAAAAGATAAAAGTTACTCAAGTTAAAAGTGCCATTGACAGACCAGAACGTCAGAAGCTTACTTTAAAAGCATTAGGTTTAAATAAACTGAATGCCGCTAAAGAATTAGAAGCTACCCCACAAATTTTGGGTATGGTACGCAAAGTTACACACCTGGTAAAGGTAGAAGAACTGTAAAGCATCCCCTCCCTGTACGGATGTTTTGTTAATCATTTATAAGCGAGCAACAACAGGGTGTTGCGTTAAGTAAAAAAATAACACATGAAACTGCATTCATTAAGACCCGCAAAAGGCGCCACTCACAAAGAAAAACGTTTAGGCCGTGGTGAAGCTTCAGGCCATGGTGGTACATCTACAAAAGGTAACAAAGGTCATCAAAGCCGCAGCGGTTTTAAAAACCGTATTGCACACGAAGGTGGACAGATGCCCATTCAGCGCCGTGTTCCCAAGCGTGGTTTTAAAAATAATAACCGTGTAGAATTTAAAGTATTCAACCTGGGTCAGGTAGACCACGTGGTTGAAAAATACGGTATCAAAGAATTTACTTTAGAGAATTTGTATATAAATGGTTTAATTGCACAAACCGACAGCGTTAAAATTTTAGGTAACGGAGAGTTGAAATCTAAACTTACCTTTAAAGTAAATGCTGTAAGTGAAAAAGCAAAGGCAGCCATTGAAGCAGCCGGCGGAACAGTTGAAATTGTAAAGTAATTTTAAGTAATTTGCATAGACGCATTTACCATGCGTCTTTTTTCTTTAAGGCTCGTACAAATTAAACAAGTAAAATCCGTGAAGAAGTTCATTCAAACATTAAAAAATATCTGGAGTATCGATGAATTGAAATCAAAAATTCTCGTTACCCTGTTATTGCTTTTAATTTACCGTGTAGGTTCTCATATCATTCTTCCTGGTTTAGATCCTGCAAAAATTAACGATAACGTTGCCAGCGATGGTATTTTAGGATTGATTGATGCCTTTGCAGGTGGTGCCTTCTCACAGGCATCTATTCTTGCATTAGGTATTATGCCATACATCTCTGCTTCTATCTTTATGCAACTGATGACCATCCTGGTTCCTCAAATGCAAAAAATTCAGAAAGAAGGAGACAGTGGCCGTCGTAAAATTAATCAGTGGACACGCTACCTCACTGTAGCCGTTACTGCTGTACAGGCTGGTGCTTACGTTGCCTTCTTAAAACAAGTTAATGGCAGTGCTTTCATTGCCAGTTTTCAACCGTATTTCTGGTTGTCAACAACAATTATCTTAACTGCAGGTACCTTATTTGTAATGTGGTTAGGTGAAAAAATTACAGACAAAGGTTTGGGCAACGGTACATCACTCATCATCATGGTGGGTATCCTGGCTCGTTTGCCACAATCACTTACACAAGAATATACAAAGCAAACACTGCTTATTTTTATTATAGAAATCGCAGTGCTGATTGCCATTATCATGGGCCTCATTGTATTGGTACAAGGGGTGCGTAAAATACCAGTTAACTATGCCAAGCAA
>JANRMC010000196.1:0-7213 GCA_033761915.1 Flavihumibacter sp. | reverse complement strand
GGTTACCCCAAACTACTTTCCATACCTTTTACTGAAAACATTGATAAAGCATTTATCTGCCAGCAGGCGGCACACTTAAAAAAACAATTGCAAGGCCTATGTTAAAAGCAACCGCCCGTAACCAATATCGAAAAAAACTATCTGCCTTAACGCAGGAAGAATACGATACGGCTACCGCTTTAATTTTTCATAAGTTTTGCCAATACCAATGGCCTTTGGTAAGAAATATACTTTCTTACAGCCCCATGAGAGCTAAAAGAGAATTTGATGTATTGTTGTTTGAAGACCAGCTTCGCTCTACCCTGCCGGGCATTGTAATGTGCTGGCCCAAAATTAATCCGCCCGATAAATCAATGGAAGCCCACGAAATAAATAATGAGAAATTTTATACCAAAAACAAGTTCAATATACTGGAGCCTTTAGATGGCTTTATTGTATCTCCTGCTAATTTAGACATTGTATTTGTGCCTAGTACAGGTATTGACAAAAGAGGCTATCGTATTGGACATGGCATGGGTTATTACGATCGCTATCTTGCC
This sequence comes from Flavihumibacter sp., assembly GCA_033761915.1. Classification (GTDB taxonomy): domain Bacteria; phylum Bacteroidota; class Bacteroidia; order Chitinophagales; family Chitinophagaceae; genus JACMLD01. Next base: position 6,674 of record JANRMC010000196.1, on the reverse strand, counting down.
CGCTGCGGGCCACAAACATTAAAAGTGGGCATTTCGTTTTTTGAGCTTTTTGATGAGTTTGAGGATATTCATGCCTTTGATGTACCTTTAAACATCTGCATTACGCCACAACGCATTTATGAATTTTAATTTTCCATTACTAAGGCCGGTACGCATACTATTGTTTCCTCTGTCGTTTTTGTATTACGGTGTTATTTACTTAAGAAACCTTTTATACGATAAAAAAATACTGCCTTCTGCTAGCTTTAACTTGCCTTTAGTTTGTGTGGGCAACCTGGCAGTGGGCGGCACCGGTAAATCTCCGATGGTAGAGTACCTGGTGCGGCAGTTAAAAGACCAGTTTGCTATAGCAACCCTCAGCCGTGGCTATATGCGTAAAACCAAAGGATATGCCTTGGCCAATAATAATAGTACGGCATTAGAAATTGGTGATGAGCCCATGCAGTTTCATTTAAAATTTCCGGAACTGGCCGTTGCAGTGGGCGAAGAGCGACTGGAAGCCATACCACAATTACTGCACGACCGGCCCGGTACACAAGCCATTATTTTAGATGATGCTTTTCAGCACCGCAGGGTTACTGCTGGTTTTAATATTATACTTACTGATTACAATAATTTATTTACCAAAGACTGGTACCTGCCCACCGGAGATTTAAGAGATGAAAAAAGAAGTGCCCAACGGGCCCATGTTTTTATTGTAACCAAATGTCCGCCAGCTTTGCCTGTTGCAGAAAAAGAAAAGATTGCTGCAGAAATAAATCCGCTGCCGCATCAAAAAATTTATTTCAGCACAATTAAATATGGACGGGCCTACCATTTAATTAAAAAAGACATTTTTACCATCAGTAAAGATACCGAAGTGCTGCTGGTAACCGGCATTGCTAACCCGGCTCCGTTAAAAAACTGGCTGCACGAAAACTCTAAAACCTATTACCAGCAGGCTTACAGCGATCATCATATTTTTACCATTGATGATTTAAAAGATATTATACAACGTTTTGCAGAAATACCCCACAGCAATAAAATAATTTTAACCACAGAGAAAGATGCGGTAAGGCTGGTTAAATTTCAGCAGGAACTGGAAACCATGCCTTTTTATGTATTGCCTATTGAAATGGATTTTTTGTTTGAAGAAGCCGGCCAGTTTAACCAGCAGGTACAGCATTTTATTACTCACTTTAAGCAAAGCCCTTTAGCATAACCCCTTTGCATGGCTTTGCACAAGGGCTGAAGGGTGCGACGCAACGGCTGCCGACCCGGGCACCGCGGCTGGTTTCATAAAAATTTTCCACACTGGCTAAAACTACCCTAAAGTGGTATTGCGGGTTTGTGTTTTAGGTTTAAATTGCCCGTCTAAACAATTTTAATTACGAAGCTAAATTTATTAAGTATGATCAAGCTACAAGTTATTGGCAACCTGGGTAAAGATTGTGTTACCAACAATGTAAATGGTAAAACAGTTATGAACTTTAATGTGGCACACACAGAAAAGTATAAAGACGCACAGGGCAACCAGAAAGACAAAACCATTTGGGTGGAATGTGCTTACTGGAGCGACCGCACCGGTATTGCCCCTTACCTGCGCAAAGGCACGCAAGTGTATGTAGAAGGTACCCCCGATGTTCGTTCATACACAAAAAGCGATGGCACTAACGGCGTTTCTCTTTCTTTAAGAGTGGGCAGTGTGCAATTGCTGGGTGGCAGAAACGAAGGCGGACCAGCTGCTGGTGGTTATGCCGCACCCAGTGCTGTAAGCAGTTCTCCGGCCAATGAAATTTCAGAACCTGTTGATGACCTGCCATTTTAATTAAGCAGGCACTATAATATTTTTAAAAATCTCTTGCTGCGGCAGGAGATTTTTTTTGTGCCAGCATTTGTAAATAATGCAACATCGTTGCCACGCTCGGTTCATCAGTTAGTTATAATTGGACCATGTTTTTTAACAAATCTGCCTGCTACCCAAAAACCTGCTTTTTTAAAAAAAAGAAAAATAGCTGCAACCAATAAGGGTTTACACGCATCAATAGAGGGTCTTAGGTCTTTACCTTTTTGAAAGCGTCCAACATGGAAGCAGTGAAACCATACTGCTTCCTCTGTTTTTTTGTAACCACAAATACATTTCCATTTTAAAAAAATCCGTAACTATTACAACTGCACCCCGGTGCAGTTTTTTGTTTATACATAAGTACTAAACCCCCACTTAGTGTTAACCTTTATTTTAAAAAACGCCATTATTAAATAAATAAGTAATTCAAACACCTGCCGTTTTCAGCACGTAGTATCCTGAGTTAAACCAGAATCCATTGCGTATGAAAACCAAATGGGCCTTTGTGCCCCGTGCCTTATTAATGTGGGTGCTCTTTATTGTTAACAGCAATACAGTAATTGCACAAATAACTGCAGACTTTTCTGCTACGCCTTCCAGCGGTTGTGCTCCTATGTTTGTTAGTTTCAGAGACTTAACAACATGGGACAGTCGTGAAGGCAGTGCCGGACGGCCTGTGTATTGGAAATGGAACTTAGGCAACGGTACAGTATCTTATTTACAAAACCCATCTACCACATATTTTACACCCGGTACATATACTATTAAGTTGTTGGTAAGAAATGCGGCGGGTACAGCAGACTCTATAACAAAAACAGAATACATAACAGTTAACCCACAACCAACTCCTGCTTTTATAGCTTCAGATACAGTAGGTTGTTATCCTTTAGAAGTAAAATTTACAGATTTAAGTAACCCAAACAGCGGAAATATTGTACGCTGGGAATGGGACCTGGGTGACGGTACCCTTTCTTCATTGCAAAATCCCGAACATACATATTTAAATCCGGGTAACTACAATGTAATTTTAAGAGTTACCAACGATGCAGGTTGTGTAAGAACAATTTCAAAGCAGCAATACATAAAAATTAATAACGGCGTAATTGCCGATTTTTCATTTGTCAACTCAAACCTGTGTACACCCCCATCTATTGTTAATTTTACAAATACCAGTACAGGCACTGGTGTATTATCGTATCAATGGATTTTTGGTGATGGCAATACTTCAACACAGGCCAACCCTTCTAATACATATCTTAACCCCGGTACCTACACCACCCAATTAATTGTTACAAACAATACAGGCTGCCGTGATACTATTACAAAAACAGACTCTATACTGGTGGGCATTGCCCGTTCTTCATTCAATACCCCGGATAGTATTTGCGAAAAAGAATTTTTCAGAGCAATTAATACATCAACCCCATATAGAACAAGTTTTATATGGCGTTTTGGAGATGGAACCACATCGGCAGATTCTGCTGCTGTAAAAAAATATAACAACGCCGGCAACTATACCATTCAGTTGATAACTGACTTTGGATCGTGCAGAGATACAGCAATCAAAGAAATTAAAGTATTGGCCAAGCCTGTAATGGGCTTTTCTGCAGGCACTACCAATAGCTGTAAAGCTCCCTTTAATGTTCAGTTCAACAATATTTCTTCCGGAGGTGTATACTTTAAATGGTATTTTGGAGATGGAGACTCATCAGACATAGAGCACCCAGCACATATTTACACCAGTGAGGGCAACTTTACGGTAAAACTGATAGTTACTAATGCAGCCGGATGCTTAGACTCTATTGTAAAACAAAATTTTATTGCCATTGCAAAGCCAGACATTGACTTTTACAATGTGCCAAAAACAGGTTGTGCCCCATTAGTATTTACACCCAGTTATAATGTAACCAGCGTTATACCAATAACCAGCTATTGGTGGAATTTTGGTGATGGTACAACTTCTACTGTTGCAATACCAACACACAATTATACTGCAGCGGGCATGTACGATTTAACTTTTGCCTATACCACTGCTGATGGTTGTACAGATACATTATATTACCCAACAGGTATTAGAGTGGGCCAGCGTCCGGTGGCAGATTTTGATGTTATGCCCCGCGATGCCTGTGCTTCCACGGCCATACAGTTTATAAATAAATCATCGGTAAACAGCACCAATTATATTTGGTTTTTTGGAGATGGCGGTGCAGATACCACCAGCAACCCATTTCACAGATACAGAGATACCGGTTATTTTACCATTACTTTAATTGCAAGCAATAATGGTTGTAATGATACAATCCGTAAACCAAGGTATGTACACATTAAGCCACCTGTTGCCAGATTTGGGGCCCTTTTTAATTGTAATAACCCGTATAAATACTTTTTTACCGACCGCTCTGTTGGTGCAAGTTCTGTTCTATGGGATTTTGGAGACGGCACCACCTCTACTGTGAGAAACCCCGTACATACCTATGCAGCACCCGGCACCTATTTTGTTTTGTTAACTGTAACCAATGATAGTTGCACACACAGCACATCGTATTACGCACGGATTATTGATGAGAACCCTGATTTCATTGCCAGTAACACCGCTATCTGTAAGGGCGATTCTTTAACCCTGCAACCATTTAACTACAACGCAAATAATATTGTTTATTACCAATGGCGTTTTGGTACCAGCACAGATACAGCCCGTAACCCAAAAATAAGTTTTGCAAAAGCAGGCTTATATACTGTTACTTTAATAACCACCAATATTCTTGGCTGCCGGGATACGGTTACTAAAGTAAACTACATAACTGTAAATGGGCCTACCGCAAATTTTGGGGCTCAAAATAAAGCTGCCTGTTACAATAATACACCCATCATTAATTTCAATGATTCTTCTTTAACAGACGGAAGAAACCCTATTAATTTATGGACATGGAATTTTGGTGATGGTGTAACACAGTCTTTCAATACCCCTCCATTCAGTCATTACTATTCATCACCTGGTTTCTTCACAGTTTCATTAAAAGTTACAGATGCTTTTGGTTGCTCTGATACCATCAGTAAAACCAACCAGGTTTATATCTCAGACCCTAAAGCAAATTTTTTAAGCCCCGATACTTTAAGTTGCAAAAACAGTTTGGTGCGATTTAGTAATAAATCTACCGGGCCTGCATTAAGTTCTTTTTGGGAGTTTGGAGATGGAAACACCCGAACTGGCACCAATCCAACGCACCGTTACGCTGCTAACGGATTATATGACGTAACGCTGAAGATAACAGATGCTTATGGCTGTAAAGACTCCATTACACAACCTGCCTATATAAAAATTGATGAGCCCAAAGCCATGTTTCTAATGAGCGATTCTGTAGGCACCTGTCCGCCACTGAATGTTCAGTTCACCAACCAATCAGTATATTTTAAATATTTTGAGTGGGATTTTGGTGATGGGACCGGATCTAAACTTTCACACCCGGAACATTATTACAATTATCCGGGCACGTATAAAGCTAGGTTAATTGTCATTAGCCCGGGCGGTTGTACGGATACACTGATAAAAACAATTGTTATAAAAGGCCCAACCGGAACCTTTAATTATAACAACACAGATGCCTGCGCTCCGGCAGCCGTACAGTTTACTGCTATAACTGAAAATGCAAGCTCATATATATGGGATTATAACGATGGAGAAACCTATTTAACAATTGATACGGTAGTTACACATACCTATAACTCTTTAGGAATTTATGTGCCACGTTTAATTTTAGAAGATTTGCAAGGTTGCAAAGTACCCATACTGGGCTTAGATACCATACGCATATTTGGGGTAGAGGTTAACTTTACCGCCAGTAAAACATTGGTGTGCGATTCTGGTGTGGTCAGTTTTACCGATAATTCAATTACAAACGATGCTATTGCCAGCTACCAGTGGTCTTTTGGTGATGGCAGTACCAGCAACTTAAAAAACCCCCAGCATAGTTATAACACATCTGGTATATATACCGTGCAGTTAATTACAAATACATTGTTTGGCTGTTCAGATACATCTACTCAAATAACCAATATTAAAGTGGCGAGTAGCCCACAGGTTTTACTTAGGGGTGATTCGGGAGCCTGTGCGCCTGCCACTCTTAGCTTTTTTGGAGATTTACTGGTTTCAGATACCAGTGAACTTAGCTGGTTATGGAATTTTGGTAACGGCAATACTTCTACCCTGCAAAATCCGCCGGCTGAATTATACCCGCAGGATGGAAGCTATATTGTTTCATTAGATGTTACCAACTCATCGGGCTGTATTACTACCAAAACAAAAACAATAACATCTTACCCATTACCCAATACAGATGCTGGCCTAGATGCCACAATTTGTGAAAGTAAAACAGCCACCTTACAGGCAACCGGTGCCAGCACCTATACCTGGAGCCCTGCCTCAGCACTCTCCTGTACAGATTGTGCTATTACAATGGCAGCACCTACTACCGATATGCTGTTTTATGTAACAGGCAAAAGTGGTTTTGGCTGCGAGGCTATAGATTCTGTCTTTATTAGTGTTAAACATCCATTTGCCATGCAGGTAGGCCCTGGCGATACGCTTTGTAAAGGCGAAGCTTATAAGTTATTTGCCGGCAACGCAGAAAACTATGAGTGGTCTCCGGCCATTGGTTTAGATAACCCTTTTGCCAGAAACCCCGTGGCAAGACCACAACAAACCACCAGCTACCGTGTAATTGGTTACGATAGTGCCCGTTGCTTTTACGATACAGGCTATGTACAGGTAGTGGTATATCCCATGCCAGCAGTAGATGCCGGTAAAGATGTAACCATTGCTGTAGGCTCCAGCACACAATTAAATGCCACC
>JANRMC010000195.1:0-22836 GCA_033761915.1 Flavihumibacter sp. | reverse complement strand
TGTTATCATTACAACCAAAAGAGGTCAATCTGGTGCTCCCAGAATTGAATTTAATACTTCTGTAGGTGTTAGTTCAATTTTGAAGAAACTGGAAGTGATGAACGCAGCTGAATATAAAGCAGCATTAACTTCTTATGGTTTAACAAGCGGTAATTATGGCAGCGATGTAGATGCAATGGATGCAATTCTGCGTACTGGTATCAGCAGTAATTATAATCTAGCAATTACTGGTGGTAATGAAAACGGTCGCTACCGTATTTCAGGTGGTTATCAGGATCAACAAGGTATTGTTAAGCAATCAGGTTTCAAAAAATATACTGGCTCAATTGTAGGCTCATATAAATTTTTTGAAAGTAAACGTTTTTCAGTTGACTATTCATTAACTACTGCCCATACTACAACGTTAGGGGCCCCCATTTCTAACAATGCGGGTTTCCAGGGTAGTTTAGTAGGAGCTGCATTACAATGGAACCCAACTCACCCATTGAGAAAACCAGATGGTTCTATTTTTATTACTCCACAATTTGGTAATTCTTCAATCAATCCTCTGGCATTATTAGAGGCATTTGATGCGAGAGGTAATTTAACTACCATTTTGGGTAGCATTTCTCCAAGTTTTAAACTAACCAACGATTTAGAGTATAAAATGTTATACAGTGTTAATTACAGCACTGGTAATCAAAAATACGAATTGAAAAACTGGATCAACATTCAGGGAGTTGAGAACAATGGTCAGGCAGGAGTTCAAAACAACATTTCTGTCGATCAACAATTTACTCATACCCTCAACTACAATAAAGCTATAGGAAATTTAAACCTTTCAGCCGTTGCTGGTTATGAATACTTAAAGTTTAATAGTACAGGGTCAGGGATATTTGGAACTAAGTTTGTTGATTATAAGGGTCTACATTATTATGATTACATGCAGAATGTGCCAGCAGCAAACTTGACTTCTTTTTCGTTTAGAGCTCCAATTTCTGAATTACAATCCTATTTTGCTCGTGCTTCATTAAACTATAAAGATAAGTATTTATTAACAGGTACTTTCCGGGTAGATGGTTCCACAAGGTTTGGTGCTAATAATAAATATGGTTACTTCCCATCAATTGGTGCTGCATGGAATATCAACAATGAAGATTTCATGAAAGACAGCAAAATATTTAGCAATTTAAAATTGCGACTTGGCTGGGGTCAAACGGGAAACCAGGAGTTTACACGTAATGATGCTGCTCTTGGGGTTGTTAATATAGGAAGGGATAGTGCTCAAATACGTGATAATTTCCAAAACCAAAATTTGAAATGGGAAACAAACACAACAACTAACATCGGTCTTGATTTCTCAATTTTGGATAGTCGTATTAATGGTAGCGTTGATTATTATGTAAGAAAAACAACTGATCCAATTTTTCAAAGGGATATTATTCAACCAGGTCCGTTAGGGCAACCGAGATATTTTGATAATTTACCAGCCAGTGTTATTAATTCTGGTTTTGAAGTTAGTTTAAACGCCACTGTAATCAAGAAAAAAGATATTACATGGAATGTAGGAGTAAATACCGCTTTTCAAAAGAATGAGGTTAAAGATTTATTAGGCTCTTATGCTACAGGTGCTTTAAGTGGACAGGGGAGTTCAGGGGCAACAGTTGAGAGAATTGTAAATGGTCAGCCATTAAATGTTTATTACCTGAGAAGATTTGAAGGTCTTGACAAAACTTCAGGTCAGAGCATTTATACAGATGATGGAAACACATTGTTCTATTCTGGTTCACCTAACCCAACCATGTTATTAGGTATCACAACCGATGTTTCTTATAAGAATTTCGGATTTGTGTTGAACATGAACGGTGCTTTTGGACACTATTTGTTCAATGAAACTAACATGAACGTAGTTCCTATTGGTAACTTAGGTACCAGAAATATAGCTAAGTCTCTGGTAGGTGGTTCAGTTAAAGAAGCGATTTCAAATGCAATTGCTCCATCAACCCGTTTTTTAGAAAAAGGAAATTACCTGAAAGCTGCTAATGCAACTATTACTTACAGAATTGGAAATATCGGAAAAGTTATTAAAGGTGCTACTTTAAGCTTAACTGGCCAGAACCTGTTTGTTATTACAAAATATAGCGGCTTCGATCCAGAAGTTAACGTAGATAAAAGTGTAAATGGTATTCCTTCAGCTGGTATTGAATATATTCCTTACCCAAGCGCAAGAAATATATTATTAGGCGTGAGATTTGAATTTTAATAACGATAAAATTAATAACATATGAAAATGATACGATTTTTCATGTTGGCACTGGTTCTTGTTTTCCAAATGGCTTGTACCAAGTTGGAACAAAAATTAGGCGCAACTATTGACTTTGAAAATTCCACCGCAACGGGATTACTTCAGAGTGCTTACGAATCTTTGAATACCCCCATCCAGGATCAGTCACGTTTCTGGGCGGCTCAGGAACACACATCTGACGAAGCCATCGGACCCACAAGAGGTCCAGACTGGGATGATAACGGTGTTTGGAGAGTATTACATGCTCATACATGGAATGCAGATCATACATTCCTGAGAGATACTTACCGCGAACTGCTGCAAACTCAGTTTGCTGCATCAAGTGTACTGGCAAAAAGTCCTACAACTGTACAGGCTGCTGAAGCCCGTTTCCTGAGAGCTTTTTCCATGTTCTGTGTTTTAGATGGTTGGGATCAGGTTCCATTTCGGGCAGATGTTGTTAATTTAACATCATTGCCAACTACACTAAAAGGAACTGCAGCTGTTGACTTTATTATCACAGAATTGAACGCTATTATCAATGATTTGCCAACATCGCCTGTTACCAGAGCAAACAAAGATGCGGCTCGTGCATTATTAATGAAGTGTTACCTGAACAAAGGAGTTTACGCTAACAGAGCAAACCCAACTTTTGCTGCAGCTGATATGAACCAGGTAGTTACTTTAGCAGATCAAATTATCAACAGTGGTAACTATGGTTTAACCAGTAGCTACTTCGATACTTTTGCACCAGACAACAGCAGCAATGCTTCTAAAAACGATGAGTTGATTTATGCTCTAGAAAATACACCCGGTGTTAGAGGTGGTAACATGCGCTCTCGTTGGTTCTGTACTTTACACTACAATAACAACCCAAGTGGTTGGAACGGCTTTACAACTTTATCTGACTTCTATGATAAATTTGAAGCTACTGATAAACGTCGTGGCGGTTCTTACCCAGGTTTAACCAATGTAAGTGGTTTAAATGCTGGTTTATTAGTAGGTCAGCAGTTTGACCAAAATGGTGTTGCTTTAAAAGACAGAAAGAACAATCCTTTAGCTTTTACCAGAGATGTAAAACTGAAAGAAACCGGAAATAATCTTGAAGTTACAGGTATCCGTGTAATTAAATACCCTGTTGATTATGTAAGCGGAGATCAAAGCACTAACGAATATGTAATTTTCCGTTATGCAGATGTATTGTTAATGAAAGCTGAAGCTTTATTACGTGCAAATGCTTCTAATGAGCCTGCTGCCCGTACTATTGTTAACAATATACGTACACACTCAAGCCGCGGCGCTACTGCTCTTACCACTCTTACTTTAACTAACCTGTTAGATGAAAGAGGAAGAGAAATGTACTGGGAAGGATGGAGAAGAAACGATCTGGTTCGTTTCGGCAGATACCTGGCTGCTTGGCAAGAAAAAGCTGCTTCAGGTCCTGAAAGATTATTGTTCCCAATTCCTAACGAGCAATTATCTGTAAACCCGAACCTGACTCAGAACGCTGGTTATTAATTTTAGCTTTGCTAAATATATTCAGGAAGGTCATCTTAGTAAGATGGCCTTCTTTGTTTTTCCAACTTCGGCAAATAGCTCTTCTTTCGTTGCGACGCTCCGTTCAGCGGTAGTGCAACGCTCAGCCCCTTAAGTCATAATACATGCATTTTTAAGGCCGTAATTATTTTGTAGCTTTCCATAAATATTTGAATGAAGTATTTATTTTCATACCTGTTCTTTATTACTATTGGTATGGCACAAATTGCCTGCAGCCCCAATCCATACCGGATAACCAATAAATCATATAAGAAGCAGGTAAAAGACTATGCCCGCTTATTAGCCTCCTATCCATTGGCAGATTCTATAAATAATGCCCCTTACTTTGTAGGCACTACAAATCTGTCGGTACGCAGGCCTAATTATGTTATTATACATCATACTGCACAAAACAGTTGCGATCAAACATTAAAAACTTTCACCTTGCCACGCACCCAGGTAAGTGCTCACTATGTAATCTGTAAGGATGGTACTGTATTTCATATGCTGAACGATTATTTAAGAGCGCATCATGCCGGCATTAGTAAATGGGGAAACACCACAGATATCAATTCATCTTCTATTGGAATAGAATTGGATAATAACGGGTTTGAAAATTTTGATGACCGTCAGTTAAACAGCTTAACACAGCTATTAGAACGCTTAAAGAAGGCATACAATATACCAGCGGCTAATTTTATTGGTCATGGAGATATTGCGCCTACCCGAAAGAATGATCCTAATTGGCGCTTTCCGTGGAAGCAGTTAAGTGAAAAGGGTTTTGGTAATTGGTATGATGATACCACTGGCATTGAAGTGCCGCCATCTTTCAGCCCATTGCAATCGCTACGAACAATTGGTTTTGATATTAAAGACAGCGCTGCCGCTATGCATGCATTTAAACGTCACTGGCTGCAGGATTCAACAAAGAGTATTACACAGGCACAGCTGAAAGTATTGTATATGGTTGGCAGAAAATACTTTTAGCGGCTTGTTTTTAAGGTTACATTATTAAGTTTGCAGAATCAACAATGGGTGTTTTATACCCGCTGCATTTTATCTGCATCATACATGCACTGCAGATGAACTGAGCGTAGCAACGATGCTGAACGATGTGATATTGCTGGTTAATACATAATTGCTATGCCATTGTTACTTAAATACAATTATAATGACAGCTGAACATAAAAGATTAAATGAAAATGCACAAAAAACGGTGCCACTGGAGAAATGGGGCCCTTATTTAAGTGAACGGCAATGGGGTACAGTGCGGGAAGATTATGGACATTATGGCGATGCATGGGGTTATTTTCCGTTTGAACACTCCCACTACAGATCTTATTTATGGGGCGAAGATGGCATTGCTGGTATGTGCGATTATTTTCAGGACCTGTGTTTTGGTATAGCTATGTGGAATGGAAAAGATGCGATTATTAAAGAGCGTCTTTTTGGAGTGGGCAATTACAAAGGCAATCATGGAGAAGATGTGAAGGAGTTGTATTATTATCTGGATAATATTCCCTCGCACTACTACATGCAGTATTTATACAAGTACCCGCAAACGGCATTTCCGTATAAAAAGCTGTATGAAGAAAATGCTAAACGCAGCCGGCAGGAGCCTGAGTATGAAATATTAGACACCAATGCATTTAAAGAAAACCGGTATTTTGATGTGCTGGTAACCTACGCCAAAGAATCTTCTAACGATATTTTTATTAAGATAGATGTTACCAACCGGTATACCCGTGCTGCTGATATACATTTATTACCTACACTTTGGTTTGCCAATAAATGGAGTGTAGATAAAGACGCAGCAAAACCCGTTATTGTTTGGGAAGATAACAATTGCGTTAAAACCTATCATAAAAATGCCGGCAACTATTATTTTTATTTTGAACAGCCAAGGTATAGCTGGTTTACAGATAATGAAACCAACTTTGAAAAATTTAACAGCACCCCCAACAAGTCTGTTTTTGTAAAAGATGCTTTTCATGATGCGCTTATAAACGACAAACACCGTAAAGAATTAACTGAAAGAAAACAAGGCACTAAATTTTCGCCGGTGTACAAATTGCATGTGCATGCGGGTGAAACAAAAACTATTTATTGCCGGCTTACCGATACCGAACAGGATGACCCATTTTATAATGAGTTTAAAAATATTTTTAACACCCGTAAGCGGGAAGCAGATGAATTTTATGATGCTATAAGTAAAGAAAACCTTTCAGCAGAGTTAAAAAAAATTAACCGGCAGGCGTATGCTGGTTTGTTATGGAGCAAACAGTACTATCGTTTTGATGTGGAGAAATGGATTACAGGAACGGATGGTATTACACCTGCCAATAACGGAAAAATACACGGGCGTAATAATGATTGGAAGCACCTGAAGAATGAAGACATTATTTGCATGCCCGATAAATGGGAGTATCCCTGGTATGCTGCATGGGATTTGGCTTTTCAGTGTGTGGCGATGGCTGCAATTGACCCCGTATTTGCCAAGCATCAACTGCTGTTAATAATGCGGGAGTGGTATATGAAACCCGATGGACAGTTGCCTGCGTATGAATGGAATTTTAGTGATGTAAACCCGCCTGTACATGCTATGGCTGCGTGGTGGGTGTATAAAATTGAAAAGCAACAAAAGGGTACTGGTGATGTTCGCTTTCTGAAAAAAATATTTCAAAAACTCATCATCAATTTTACGTGGTGGATAAACCGGAAAGATGACAATGGTAATAATCTTTTTCAGGGCGGTTTTTTAGGCTTGGATAATATTGGGGTGTTTAACCGCAGCCACCATATACCCGGCAACCTGCGTTTAGAACAGGCAGATGGCACCTCCTGGATGGGTATGTATGCTTTAAATATGATGGATATTGCCATGGAAATTGCCATTCACGATGATGCTTTTGAAGATACCGCCACCCGTTTTTTTGAGCACTTTGTGTTAATTGCAGAAGCATTGAACGAACAGCATCTGTGGAACGAAGAAGATAAGTTTTTTTATGATGTGCTTTGTTTGCATGATGGCACCACCAAACCGCTGCAGATAAAATCGGCTGTTGGGTTAACCGGTCTTTATGCGGTAAGTACTATTAATAAAAACGTATTAAAGCAACTGAAAGACTTTAATAAGCGCATTACGTGGTTTGAGAACTACCGGAAAGATAACGGTCTGTTTTGGCCCAATGAAGATAAGAGTGATAGCGATGAAATGTTATTATCGCTGGTGCCAAAAGAAAAACTCATTCCTATTTTGCAGCGATTGTTAGATGAAGAAGAGTTTCTTTCTGTGGCTGGTATACGGGCTTTATCAAAAGCGCATGAAACAACACCCTATTCGGTAACTATTGATGGGCATGAATACTCCATCCGTTACGAACCCGGCGATTCTACTTCAGATATGTTTGGTGGCAACAGTAACTGGCGTGGCCCGGTATGGATGCCGGTAAACTTTTTAATCATTCAATCGATTCGTCGTTTTGGTATGTTTTACGATGATAGCCTGCAGGTAGAATACCCGCGTGGCTCTGGTGTGCAATTAAACCTGCAGCAGGTAGCCGATAAATTATCTGAACGCATTATTAATTTGTTTGTGCGAAATACGAATGGAGAGCGCCGGTGCTATGAAGATTATAATTGGTTTTATCAGCAACCCGGTAATGAAGACCTTATTTTGTTTTACGAGTATTTTCATGGCGATAGCGGCAAAGGTTTGGGTGCCAACCACCAAACAGGATGGACGGCACTGGTGGCCCAACTGATAAGCGAGTATAATGAACCTATGGCATAGTTGCCACATGCACTACCGGTGAACGGATTGCGACGCAACGATGCTGCTATATAATCTAATGCTGGTATTATGGTTACCAGCATTGATACGCTGTGCAGCAGTTGTTGCTCGTTGAAAAATCCCGACAGGGTTTGTGTATTGCTTTCAGGGCACACTTGTACTGTATAATTATTCTGATTTTTTTTAAAAAATTACCAGTATGGAATTTGGCCGTGTTGATGAAGCTTTATTAAATACTATTGATTTTAGTTTACCGGCAGAGCCTGCATACAACCAGCAAATACTTACCGGAAAGAAAAGTGCAGCTGCAAAATTATACCTCGGTTGCGCTAAATGGGGCCGGCCAGAATGGGTAGGGAAAATTTATCCGCATAAAACAAAAGAAAAAGACTTTTTGCAGCACTATGTGCAACATTACAATAGTATTGAGCTGAATGCCACGCATTATAAAGTGTATGGAGAAAATGGCATACGCAAATGGGCAGAAAAAGCAGCTGGTAAAGACTTTAAATTTTGTCCCAAAGTATACCAGGGCATTACACACCGGGGTAGTTTAAAAGGAAAAGATTTTATTACTAATGAATTTTTCAGAGGCATTGTTGGTTTTGCCCAACATTTAGGCCCCATTTTTTTACAGGTGAGTGATACTTTTTCCACCAAACGCAAGCAGGAGTTATTTGATTACCTGGCCACATTGCCCAAAGACCTTGAGTTTTTTATTGAAGTGCGCCACCCCGATTGGTTTGCTAAAGAAAAAGAACAAAGCGATTTGCTGCATTTTCTGACCAGCCATAATATGGGTTTTGTAATTACAGATACAGCCGGCCGCAGAGACTGTGCACATATGCATCTTACCATACCCAAAGCCTTTATCCGTTATGTGGGCAATAGTTTGCATGCTACCGATTACACCCGCTGCAATGCATGGATAGACCGTATGCAACACTGGTTGGAAAATGGCATGCAGGAGCTGTATTTTTTTATGCATATGCATGATGAAGCCACTTCTCCGGAATTAACGCTTTATCTGGTGGATGAATTAAACAAGCGTCTGCACTTAAATCTTATAAAGCCCAGTTTTGTAACGGCAGCAGCACCGGCACCTAAACTAAAACAGCGTGGTTTGTTTGATTAACGCACTTCATACAATTCATTCCACCGCGTGGTGTATCTTGGGCTGCGCAGTTCCTGCCGCATCTTCCAGTTGCGTTTCATGCCACTGGTGGCAAACTTCAATACATCATCCCGCTGGCTGAAGTTGATATTATCCATCGCTTCCATTAAACGCCGGTTATTATTCTGGGCCGGTGTTTTAAACAGGTTGCCTTGTATAGCATCATCTGGCACCAGTCCGCTTAACACAACGCCTGTTTTTAAATATTTAGTTCCTTGTTTGAAAAGTTGTTCAACCAGCGGTACCGAATGTTTAATTAGTTCATTGGTATTAGAAGTGGCAAAAGGTAATGTACAATACTTGTGTAAAGAAGAGGGGTCATATGTGTAGTTGCCATTTTCATAATTATTGCTCACCACAAACACATCAATATGTTTGGCTGCGCAATATTGCCGGCGTAATTTTTCAGCAGCTCTTGAGGTGTAAGTGGCAACGGCTTCTTTTAAATCGGCCAGGTTAGTAACAGGTTTGCCAAACATGCGGGTGGTGGCAATCATTCTCTTTTTTTCTAGCGGATCTTTCATTTCTACAGCAGGGTCTCCGTTTAATTCTTTTAACAGGCGTACACCCACCACGCCCCCTAAATGAGTACGGGCCCATTCTTCCGGCAGCTTGCGCAGTTGCCAGGCTGTTTCAATACCCCACAGGTTTTTTAATTTCCAGGCATAGCGTCCGCCAACTCCCCAAATGTCCTCCACTTTTGTTTTGTGCAGGGCGGCTTCAATTTTTTCAGGCGTATTTAGTACCAATACGCCGCGGGTAGCTTCTTTATTTTTTTTGCTCAGGCGGTTGGCTACCTTGCTTAATACTTTGGTGGGGGCTACGCCAACAGATACTTTAATACCCGTCCATGTTTCAACGGTTTCTTTTATATCTGTGGCGGCCTGCTCCAGCGCTTCATCGGGTATCATGCCCAGGTTTAAAAAAGCTTCATCAACAGAGTATACTTCCACACGGTGTGCCCCCACCATGTGGCGCAGAGTATCCATTACACGCATGCTTAAATCTCCATACAGGTTGTAGTTGCTGGAAAATACAGCTACCTGGTGCTGTTCAATAATATCTCTGTTCTGGTAATAAGGTGCCGCCATGCCCACGCCCAATGCCTTTGCTTCATCGGTTCGGGAAATGATGCAACCGTCATTATTGCTTAGTACCACTACAGGTCTTCTTTCCAGTTCGGGCCTGAAGAGCCGCTCACAAGAGCAATAAAAACTATTACAATCTACAATGGCATACATAACTGTTATTATAATGTGTGGATGGCATAAGTAACCACTCCCCATAAAGCAAAATCGCTGAACTCTGCCAGGTTAATAGGTTTGTACCGGTTGTTTTCTGGTATTAAAAAAGCCGATGAGAAGTTTTTATGAAAGCGCCGCACCAATAGCTCGCCGTTTAAAATGGCTACAATAATTTTTCCGTTGGCTAATTTAACAGAGCGGTCCACCACTAAAATATCGCCATCCATAATACCCGCTTCCCGCATGGCATCTCCCTTCATGCGAAAGAAAAAAGTAGCTGGTTTGTTGCGTACCAGCTCTTCGTTTAAATCTATACCGCGTTCTGCATAATCATCGGCGGCGGCACCAAAGCCAGTGGCATTGGCGGTGCGTACATCTTTTTGTGTAAAGCTTTTACTGCCATTATAAGCAGTGCCAAAAAATAATTCCCCATCCATAGGTATGCATTTTAAACAACCGGTAACCCGCCGGTTGTGGTTAAATAATTAAAGTACTTACTGCAACAAAATAAAGAATCTTTTTCTAAATACTAAAATAATTAGTAAATTTATACTAAATAATTGTGCCAAATCATAAACAAGGTTGGCGCCATTATTACCTCAAACCATATTACAAACTTTTAAACGGATGGGTTATGCAAGTATCTGGTATTACATTACCCGGCTACCGGGTATACGAGTATTTATTGGTGCTGGAACCACAGGAAGAGTTGCGTGAAAAAATTATGAAAGTAAAGCAACATTTTTTTGATGTGTACAAGGCGCCCACTGCTATTGGCGGCAAGCCGCATATTACACTGGTAAATTTTCTGCAGTATGAAATGATGGAAGAGCGGCTGCTGAACCGCTTAAAACAAGTGGCCATGGGGCAGCATCCCATTAAAATAGAGCTGCGAGATTATGGCTCTTTCCCCAGCCATACTATTTACATTAACGTAGTTAGCAAATTACCTGTGCAGGCATTGGTAAAAGAAATACGCAGTCAGGCGCAACGCTTAATGAAGCTGAACGATGATAACAAGCCGCATTTTATTACAGAACCCTATATACCCGTTGCCCGCAAACTGCAACCCTGGCAATATGAAAAAGGCTGGTTAGAATACAGCCACCGCCAGTTTACCGGCCGCTTTATTGCCAAACATTTATTATTACTAAAACGCCCCGCCGGAGAAATGGGCTATCAGGTAGTGCAGCGGTTTGAGTTGCAAAATCTGCCCGTAAATACCACGCAGGGTAATTTATTTATGTAATAAAAATAAGGTAGCCGGCTACAGTGCTTTGTGCAGCAGTTGTTGCGTCGCACCCTTCAGCGGCAATGCATGGCTGAGCGTTTCAACTTTTTTTAGTACCCGTTAATAAAATTATATGTCAGAAAAATTACAGCAAGATCATTATAAAGTAAAACCAAAAGACAATGGCAACGAAGAAGCCGCCTATAAAGCCGGACGCGGTGCCCAGTACAATACCAAGAACAAATTTTTAAAAGACGAACGTACCCGCGAACACATAGAAGGCATTGATGATTGGGAAGAAGGCGGCCTGCCCACACAGTATTTAGAACAACAAAGCAAAACCATTGTAAACAAAGTAGAAAGTAAAGATGTAGGCATGAGTTATAGCATGAACCCCTATGCCGGTTGCGAGCATGGCTGTATTTATTGTTATGCACGCAATGTGCACGAATACTGGGGCTATAGTGCGGGGCTGGATTTTGAACAGAAAATAATTGTAAAAAAAAATGCCCCGCAACTGCTGCGCAAATTTTTATTGCACCCCAAGTGGGATGCCACACCCATAATGCTAAGTGGTAATACCGATTGCTACCAACCGGCCGAACAGCAATACCGCCTCACCCGCGGACTGCTGGAAGTATGTAATGAGTTTAACCAGCCGGTAGGCATCCTCACCAAAAACTCGTGGATATTAAAAGATAAAGATGTATTGCAGGAGATGGGTAAAAAACAAATTGTATCGGCCATGGTATCTATTACTTCTTTTAACGAAGACCTGCGCCGGGTAATGGAACCCCGCACCACCACAGCGAAACAAAAACTAAAAGTAATTAATGAACTGAGCAGTGCCGGCGTACGCATGGGCATCATGATGGGGCCCATGATACCGGGCCTGAATGAACACGAAATGCAACGTATTATGAAAGCCGCAGCCGATAATGGTGCCACTTTTACAGCCTATACTTTTATACGTTTAAATGGGGCTATTAAATTTTTGTTTCACGATTGGTTGTATAAAAACTTTCCTGACCGGGCCGATAAAGTATGGCATTTAATAGAACAAAGCCACGATGGAAAAGTAAACGATACCCGCTGGGGGGTGCGTATGCGTGGCGAAGGTGCCATTGCAGAACTGGTAGCACAGCAGTATAAAAAATATGGTAAGCTATACCACATGAATGCAGAAGAATGGAGCCTGCGCAGAGACCTTTTCAGGGTGCCGGGTGGGCAGGGGAAATTGTTTTGAGGATTTATAATTATTTTTATAAGATTAAACCTTTACTTATGAATCAGTTTGGAGGAAATTGGACTAAAAAAAAGATGGATATTGTAGTTAGTTATGCTAAGGCCTATTTAACTATTATGCAAAAGCAAAGTTGGGCAAAAACTATGTACTTCGATGGTTTTGCTGGATCAGGAACAATCGAAAGTGATAACTATGATGACATAGAAAAAGGAACAGCTTTAAGAATTTTAGATATAATAGAACCGGCTTCTTTTGATTTATATTATTTCGTTGAATTAAACGAAAATTATATAAAAGAATTGCAATTACAAATTCAATCTAATTATTTTGGAAGAAATGCACATGCCGTAGCCGCTGATTGTAATAATAAGTTAAGTAGTATGGCTGACTTCTTAAAAAAGAACTCTGGTTTTAGAGCACTCGTTTTTATTGATCCTTACGGAATGTCTGTGAATTGGAGTTCAATAGAATCTTTAAAGGGTTTAGGTGTTGATTTATGGATTTTAGTTCCAACAGGTATTGGAGTGAATAGATTACTGAAAAACGATGGAGATATTTCCGATGCGTGGTTACAGAAACTCGAAAACTTTCTTGGGATGAAGCATGATGAAATTATAAGCTATTTTTATAAAGAAGTAACTCATAATACTCTTTTTGGAGATGAAACTGTGATTAAAAAAGAAGCTGATACTGTAAACAGGGCTGGATCTTTATATAAGAAAAGATTAGAAACAGTTTTTAAATACGTTTCAGAACCATATGTTATGCGCAATAGCACAAA
Organism: Flavihumibacter sp.; assembly: GCA_033761915.1. GTDB lineage: Bacteria > Bacteroidota > Bacteroidia > Chitinophagales > Chitinophagaceae > JACMLD01. Next base: position 9,568 of record JANRMC010000195.1, on the reverse strand, counting down.
TTCTATTATGTACCATTTTATGATGGCAACAAATAATACTACAGCGCTTAAAATAGCAAATGACGTTATTAAACCTAAATATAAATTGTAAAATGGCACAATCTTCAATTGAATGGACCGAGATGACATGGAACCCAACAACGGGTTGCGATAAGGTTTCTGCTGGCTGTAAATATTGTTATGCAGAAGTAATGGCACGCCGGCTTGAAGCAATGGGTGTTGAAAAATATAAGGATGGGTTTAAGCTTCGTATTCATGAAGACGCCTTACTAATTCCATATTCATGGCGGCAGCCTAAAATTGTATTTGTCAACTCAATGAGTGATTTGTTTCATAAAGATGTTCCTTTATCATTTATTCAACGGGTTTTTAAAACAATGAATGAAAATCCGCAACATACTTTTCAGGTTTTAACAAAGCGATCTGATGTATTATTAAAATATCACAAAGAGTTAAATTGGACACATAATATCTGGATGGGCGTTTCGGTAGAAAACGAAAAAGTAAAACACCGGATTGATGATTTGAGAAAAACAAACGCAAGAACTAAGTTCTTGTCGTGCGAACCTTTGATTGGCCCCCTGCCAAATTTGAACCTTAAAAAAATTGACTGGGTAATAGTTGGCGGGGAGAGTGGACGTAAACCAAGATCAATGGATGTTGACTGGGTATTAGATATTCAGCAGCAATGTGCGAAGGCAAAAGTTGCATTCTTTTTTAAGCAATGGGGTGGTACTAATAAAAAGAAAACAGGCCGCGTTTTGAATGGAAAGACTTATGATGAAATGCCAGTTATTGATAACTTAGAAATAGTAGAAATATAATCTACCGCACAAGTGTGCCCCAATACACCCTTGCACAAACCTGCTCGGGGTTTGCAACGAGCAACGATACTTAATTGAAACATTATTGCTGGTAAACATAAAAAAGGAATCCCGCCACAACGTGGCGGGATTCCTTTTTTGTATTGCTGAAAATGAAATTAGAAATTAAAACCTAAACGGGTAAAGAAACGCAACCCATTACCACCCATTTGTACAGCATCCCAGGGGCCACCGGTTTCGTTATTAAAGGCCCAGCCACGTGCGGCAGGGTTAATACCTAAATCGGGGTGCACATTGCCAATATTATCTATACCGGCAAACAAAGAAAGCTTTTTGGTTATTTTATAACCGGCATACACATCGGCTACAAATTTAGCACCGTACACATAGCGGTCGGGCACATAAATGGGTTGAAAATCGGCAGGTACTTGTGGGTCTATACCCAAACCATCTTCTCCGTAACCCAGCAGGGTAATGGCACCAAAGCGGGTTACACGGGTACCCAGTGTTAATTTTTTGCAGCTATACTCTAAGCTAAGCGCATACTTGGTGCGGGGTGCAGAAGCCAGAATGAAGGCTTGCTCCCGATCGCTTAAGAAAGTTTTTTGCAATTGTTGTGTGGCACGCAGGCGGGTGGGCACATTAATTTTATCGATGCGCATTTTTTGGAAGTTGCCTGTAAATAATGCACGGAAATTACTTTTAGTACCCACTTTGGTGTTATAATCTACCACCACATCTAAACCCTGGTTGGTGGTGTTAACCGCATTGGCAAAAAATTGGGCCAGGCTTACCCGTAAGGCTTGCATGGCAGCAATTAATTGTGGGTTCAATGTATTATCGTCTGCACTGAATTGTCCGCTTAGTACCACGCGGTCTTTTACATTTACCCAATATCCATCAACAGTAACACTTAACTGTGGTATGGGTCTCCAGGCAAAACCTACGCTGGCGTTTAAAGACTTTTCCTGTTTCAGTTTGGGTATGCCGGCTGCTTGTGTAATAGGGCTGCCATTGGGTGCAATCTTCACCTCGCCAATATTACCACCCTGTACGGTTGTAAATGTACTGCTGAAATTAATTTGCTGTAAAGAAGGCGCCCGGAAACCGGTGCTGAATGAGCCACGCAGGTTAAATGTTTTATGCAGTTTTAAACGGGTGGCAATTTTATAGTTGTGGGTAAAACCAAAGTCGCTGTAGTTTTCTAAACGCACCGCACCACTTACCAGCCAGTTTTTGGTAACGTCTAATTCAGCATCAAAATAACCACCAAATACAGAGCGGTTGGCTTTTACTTCATCACCAGGTTGGTAACCCGGAAAGCCCTGTGAGCCACCGGCTACATATACATCATCGCCGTTTCCGTTGGTGTAGTATTTATTGGGCTGGTAATTTTTATAAGAAGCTTCTTCACCGGCAAATAAAGAATAACGCTCGTAGCGGTATTCTGCACCGGCTGCAATGTTTACAGCGCTGCTAACTTCTTTGCTGAAGTTGGCATTAACCGTGTTTTGCAAAAAGCTGAAACCACCATCATCAAAATTTGTTTGTAAAGCGTTTAAAGAAGCGTTGTATGTTTTGTCTCCAAAGAAATGGAAGTTGTTATAACCGGTGCTGTTACTAAAATCCCAGTTCCAACCACCAGAAGATTTGCCTCTTATACCCGCGGCCAAAGAACCATCTTGTATGCGGGTTTGTATATGCGGGTTAAAATAGGTTTCTCCGTCTTTAGAGCGACGGGTTAAGCCGGCAATATCAATCAGGTTAAAACTATTGTCGGTTACAAAACGCTCGGGTCTTGCACTAAAGTTGCGGGTAAAGGCATAGGCATCAGAAAACTTATAATTGTAACCACCAAATGCATAAAATGTTTTGCCACCACTTAAAGGCAGTTCCATATTCAGCATGGTACCAGCTGTGGTAACAGAACCATCGCCATGCGCACGGCGATAGATATTGGTGTACATAAATTTACTGCTGTTGGGGTTAGTGTCTAATGCCTGGCGATAGGTTTTTGCCTGCGTTAAAAAATTAAGTGTGGCATTTAAGAAACCACCATTCTTACCCAGCTTAACACCATAGTTGCCATTAAAATTAAAAGCCTGTCCATCCACACCTTTCTCGTGCACATATTGCTCATAATCTTTTTTAAAGAAGGGGTTATAATCTTTATCTCTGTAACCGCTGTAACCAACATTACCGCTGAATACACCGGTGTTTTTCTTCAATACAATATTTATAACACCAGCAATGGCATCAGAACCGTATTGTGCAGAAGCACCATCTCTTAAAATTTCCACTTTATCAATAGCACCCATGGGCAGGGCACTTAAATCGGTACCGCTGTTGCCGCGGCCGCGGGTACCAAACACTGCAACAAATGCGGTTTGGTGGCGGCGCTTACCGTTTACCAATACCAATGTCTGATCGGGGCCCAGGCCACGCAGGGTGGCAAGGTCAATATGGTCGGCACCATCGCTACCACTTTGTTTGTTGTAGTTAAAAGAAGGTGCGGCGTAATTTAAAATAGCTGTAATATCGTTACGGCCTGTAGGTAAAGAAACTTGTCCAATATTTACCACATCAACCGGTACAGGGGTTTCTGTTTTTACACGTCCGGCACGGCGGGTACCCACCAGCACCACTTCATTTAAGTCTGTAACGCTGGGGCTTAATGTTACGTTTAATACTAATTGTTTGGCCACACGTATGGTTTGTGTGCCAAAGCCCACCATGGTTATTTCTAACACATCTCCGGGGGCAGCATCAATTTTAAAACTGCCATCTGCTGCAGTAGAGGTAGCAGCGCCAGAAGTTTTGTTGGTAATGGTAACGCCGGTTAAGGGGCCGCCACTGGGGTCAGCAATCTTACCGGTAATAGAGGGCTTTTGTGCCAGCACGGTCATTCCCAAAAAAAGGAGTGCCATGGTAAGCAGTCTTTTTACATGTTTCATAAATGAGTTTTAGTTATCTAAAGCAGTACGATAAAGATAGGATTTGTCTCTGTAAAACAATTGAACCGGGTTCAAATTGCCAATGAAAAATGGGGTATTGACTTTGCGCAATGTTTTTTGTGTAACCGGCAGCAGTGCATGTGGCAACATCGTTGCGTCGCACACTTGTACAGAAGGAACGGTATAAACAGGAAGGTGTAAAGTATAGGGCTTTATAACCTAGGCCCCATACCTTTTACCATAGTTGCAGTGTGCGACGCAACGATGCTAAATTTGTGTACCGCCGCCCGGCTAATAAAAAATTTCATTTATTTTTACCAGCTATGCAAGCTATTACAGAAGCCATCCGCCAGTTGTTTGCCGGCGTTAGTAACGAAACGATTACCAGTATTGAAAAACTACCACAAAGCGGCAGCGATCGTATTTACTTTAGAGTGCACACCCCTGGCCGTAGCCTGATTGCCACGTATAACACCAATGTAAGAGAGAATGGTACTTTTTTAAATTTTAGTAAGCATTTTATGGCGCAGGGTTGCCCGGTAGCCAATGTGTTTTGTGTAAACGAAGCGCAAACCTTGTATTTGCAGGAAGATTTTGGCAACGAAAGTTTGCTGAATAAAATAGAACAGCACGGACATAATGAGTACGTGTATGCTCTTTTTGAAAAAAGCTTGCAGGCACTGGCGCATATGCAGATTGAAGGGCATAAAAATTTAAACTACAATTGGTGTATTACCAGTAAAGAGTTTGGCAAGCAAGCCATACTGAGCGATTTGCTGTATTACAAGTATTATTTTTTAGATACACTTAAAATACCGTACGATAAAGAAAAACTGATTGAAGACTTTGAAGCATTGAGCACTTATCTATCTCATGTAGACCATAAATATTTTATGTTCCGCGATTTTCAGAGCCGGAATATTATGATACAAAACGATGCCGTGCATTTTATAGATTACCAGGGTGGCATGCGGGGTGCTTTGCAGTACGATGTGGCTTCTATGCTTTGGCAGGCCAAGGCAGAAATGAACGATGATTGGAAGAACCGCTTGTTGCATTATTATATGGATTGTGTGGAAGGAATTTTAAAAGAGCCCATAGATCGCAACCGTTTTGAAAGTCAGTACAACGGTTATGTATTGATACGCCTGCTGCAGGTGCTGGGGGCATACGGCTTTAGAGGTTTGTTTGAACGGAAGGCCCACTTTTTAACCAGTATACCTCTGGCATTACGCAGTGTTAAATGGTTTTTGCAAAGCCGCCGCGTGGGTATTGTATTGCCAGAGTTTGAACGCTTACTGAAACTGATGGTGGAAGATGAAGTGGTTAACCGCTTTGAGCCCGTGCAGGCCAATGAGCAAACGCCTTTAGTGGTGCATATTAATAGTTTTTCTTACCGCAAGGGCATACCCAAAGATGCATCTGAAAACGGAGGTGGTTTTGTTTTTGATTGCCGTGGTATACTAAACCCCGGCCGCTTTGATGATTATAAAAAATTAAGCGGTCAGGATAAACCGGTAAAAGATTTTTTAGAGCAGCAAACACAGATGCCGGTTTTTTTAAACAGCATTTATAATATTGTAGATATTTCGGTGGAAGATTATTTAAAGCGTGGCTTTGCCAATTTGCAAATAAATTTTGGTTGCACCGGTGGGCAGCACCGCAGTGTTTTTGCGGCCGATGCACTGGCCCGGCACCTGCGCAATAAGTTTAAAGTAAAAATAGAATTGCAGCATACTAATAAAGAAAATTGGGTGAGGTGAGGGAGGTAGTTAATGGTTAATGGTTCATGGTCAATAGTGGGGCACTGTACATAGTAGTAATTAAAAAATTAAATCACTATTAATGGCATTTAAGTTCGAGAACTTAAAAGTTTGGCAAGATGCACTACGCCTCACTAACGAAGTCAACCTTCTTGTTAAAGATTTCCCTAAAGACGAAATGTATAGTTTATGTACTCAACTAAAAAGAGCAGCTGACTCTGTAGTTTTGAACATTGCAGAAGGTAGCACCGGGCAATCTGTAGCAGAATTTAAACGTTGTCTAGGTATCGTTTTAAGATCTGCAGTAGAAGTTGTAAGCTGCTTTTTTATTGCCAGAGATAGAAAATATATCACTCAAGAAATTTTTCACTTATATTATAATGAGTATGAATTGCTTTGTAAAAAAATTACAAAACTGAGAGCCTCTTTAGAATAAAACTACTATGAACCATCAACCATCGACTACCAACCTCAAACCGCATACCGCTATTATTTTTTCTGCCGGTTTGGGTACACGTTTTAAACCGTGGACGGATAAGCACCCAAAAGCACTGGCATTAGTAAATGGCAAAAGTTTATTGCAGCGCAATGTTGAATACCTGCAGCAATATGGTATTACAAACATTATAGTAAACGTGCACCATTTTGCAGAACAGGTAATAGCTGCCATTGATAAAAACAACGGCTGGGGCAGCCATATTACCATTAGCAATGAAACGGATGAAGTGCTGGAAACCGGAGGTGGTTTATTAAAAGCCCGCAATTTGCTAGAGAGTGATGTCCCCTTTCTTTCTGTAAATGTGGATGTGCTAACGGATTTAAACATACATAAGCTGGTAGCTTTTCACCAGCAACACCAGCCCCTGGTTTCTTTTGGCATAACCAACCGTAAAACCAGCCGCTACCTGTTATTTGATGCGGCTAACCGTGTTTGCGGTTGGCGTAATGAAAAAACAGGCGAAGAGAAAATTGCTATTGCAAAGCCGGCATTAAAACCTATGGCGTACAGTTGTGTGGTGGTGTACCAGCCAGAAATATTTTCCTATATCCGCCAAACAGGTAAGTTTTCTATAATGGATACCTATCTGGATCTGGCAGCTAAGCATACCATACTTGGTTATAATCATACCGGAGACAAATGGGTGGATGTGGGCAAGCCAGAGAGTGTGGCAGTGGCGGAAGCTTTATTTAGTTAATCTCTTTTCTTTACCTGATCAAACAGGTATTGCATAGAGGCATATTCTAATGTTTTACGAACGGGTATATCGTCTTTTTCTTCCCATTTTATTAAACGAACTTCTCCGTCGGCAATTTCAATACCGGTAATATCGCCATCGCTGAAACAACAGCAGCCACTATTAAAGTAAGAGGGTATGGCCATGGTTTTATGAAAAATTTTACCGGCATATTCTTTTTGCCGGAAAGCCAGTTCTGCAGTTACTTTTTCTGTTAATGCAATATTGCCGGTTTCTTTTGCCTGTTCTAATTTTTTATTGAGGCGTTCAATATGATCTAAAGAGGCAAAAACAGGTTTATGGGTGTGGCCCGATATAAATAATAAATTCTTCTGCTCGGCACTCCATTCATACATCATTATATTATGCTTATCCACCAGTTCAAAAGAATCGGCAGTGGTGTTTAAACTTATTTCCAGGTAACGCTGTATGGGTGTCCATATAGCGGCCACCACCCAGGTGCTGAAAGGGTTACTGTCACTCTTCACATCGCCCTAGTGGCCATGCGCCATAAATATTTTAAATACTTCATTATTGAATGGTACGGTAATTAAAACCCCTTCGGGTACTTTTAATTCGCTGCCGAAAATTTTACGCAGGTATAGTTGTTGCTGAAAGGGGTATTTCCATTCTAAATCGTGATTGCCATAAATCCGGTGATAGCGTTTGTTTTTTTGAAACAGGGCTTCCTGTTGCAGCTCAGTATAATTTTTTTCAATAACCACTTTGGGGGTATTCTCCCAAAGCTCTTCGGCATCGCCCAGGCTGATGAGTGTATAATTGTTCTGATAATAATAGTCTAACGCGGCGCGGTAATTTTTTTCACTCAGTCTGAAATCATCCGCTGCATCGCGGCCGCCTTTATGCTGGTCAGAAAAAATAATATAACGGCAGTTTTCAATACTATCTTTTAGTAGAGGGCCACGGCCTTCATCTCCATTTTCTATGGCTTTCAGCAAATCTGACAACGAATTAAAAATTTTTGTTTTATCAGGAGAAGAAGATAGTTTTTCAGCTGCCCACAGTACAGGTTTTTTAAAAATTTTCTGAATAAATTTTCTGATGACGCCCATAACAGGTAATTACCATCTGAAATTATTGTATTTTACAGAAACCCCGCAAAAAAATAACCAATACCAACATGAAAGCATTTTTTACCAATGCAAAATTTCTTTTTATCCTCTTTATACTTTCGCTGGTTACTACATTTATTTATGCCCGCTTTATGGGTAGCCAGGTAAGCCCCCTTACATCCAAACAAATTGTGGCTTTTGAAATAGCAAAAACACCCGCCAAAGCCACTGCACAACTGGCACAGTTTAAGCAACAGCAACTATTGCCTCAGTTAATAAAAAGCATCCAATTAGATTATGGTTTCCTGCTTATTTACCCGCTGGCATTGTTGTTTGGTGCTTTGTTTTTTGGCAGCATCAGTAAAAGTGGTTTTTTAAAAGAAGCAGGTTATGTGCTGGTGGTGGCAGCGGTTGCCGCTGGCGTATTAGATGCAGTAGAGAATAATGCCATGTTGCAAACCATACAGGCGCAGGTAACGCAGGCAACGGTAACCACGGCTTATTATGCTGCACTTATTAAGTTTTGTATTATTGGTTTGGTGCTGTTATACGCTGTGGCTTGTGTGGTAAGCCGTATTATTAACCGCAAAAAATAGTGGTTGGTCAGTTTTTGTATGGCTATTCAACATCGTTGCGTCGCACACTTCAACAGAAGAATGGGTATAAGCCAAAAGGTATAAGGTGTAAGTGCTTAAACCATATGCCCTATACTTTTTACCGTAGCTGAAGTGTGCGACGCAAGTAAAGCCTAACCGGAGTTACTGCTGCCGGCTTACAAAACAATATTCTTTATACGCGTATGTAAATTTTCTTTTTGTCCATCCAGTAAACAATCAGCCAGTAAAAAACAATCATTAGCAAAGCATACAGTAAAGAACCTGCTTTCAGGTTTTCTGATACGGGTGCACACACATGATCCCACAGCCAGGGCAGGGCACTGGTATATATTTTTTTGCCGGCAGCATCTGTATGGTCTACCCACCGAAACAAGCCCAGCAACCTTGGTAAAAAACCACTGAGTACAAAAATGAACAGCGGATTTTTGCCAAACACATCAAAGAACGTGGTAATGGGGCCTTTCCAATTTTTAAATTCTATAAGATACATGAGTATGCAAAGAATAAATATGGCAAGCCCGGTGGTGTATGCTACATAAGAACTGGTCCATATTTTTTTATTGATAGGAAAAATCATATCCCAGCAAAAGCCGGTAAATAATAACACGCCGCTTACTACAAACAACCCGCTGATCATTTCAAAACTTTTGCCTTTTTGTTGTATGTAATGCCCTGCCAGGTAACCAAAAATTACCTGTGTAATAGCTGGCAGGGTGCTCATTATTCCTTCGGGGTCAAAGGGCACTCCTTCTCCTTTATACATATGGGCCACACCCAGAATGTTTTTATCTATAGCAGTGCCAAACCAGCCTTGTAAACTAAAAGGATCTGTGGGATTGCCCAACAGGCAAAGCACCCAATACAAAGAAAGCAGCGCTATGCCTGCTACAAAAGCGCCTTTGTATTTTAAAAAGTAAACAATGATGGCGGCAAAAAAATAACATAGGGCAATGCGCTGCAAAACGCCCAGTATGCGAATGCCGCTTTCGGGGTTGGTGCTGCTTACCCATTGTTTAAAAACAAGGGTGTCGCCATCCCAACGTATAAATGGCGACCAGTTTAAAAAAAGTCCGATAGCAAAAATGAGTAAAGTGCGTTTAAT
>JANRMC010000194.1:0-10743 GCA_033761915.1 Flavihumibacter sp. | reverse complement strand
TGTGGAAGCGTATTGTAAGGCGTAAAAAGTTTAACGACCGGTACCGCTTTGATAATTTTGCCTATGAATTGTATAATAAGCTGGAACTGGACCTGAACCGCATTAACAAAGACAAAATGAAACAAATGGGCTTATTAAAGCCTTTTGGGTTTATATTGGATAATGTGGATAGCACCGAAGGCGCTCCTTTCCTGCCTGTTTTTCTTACAGAAACCATTTCTGATTATTATTATCAAAAAAGCCCCTATCGCACCAAAGAAATTATTAAAGGCAGCAAAACCCGGGGCGTAAACAATGAAAGCGCCAGCAAACTTTTAGGCGGTACTGACCAAAACGTAAATGTATACGCCAATTTTATACCGGTATTTGATAAACAATTTGTAAGCCCTTTAAGTGATAATGGTGATGCCTATTATAATTACAAGGTGCTGGACTCACAGTTTGTAAATAACCGCAGGCTGATACATATGACTTTTCAGCCAAAAAGAAAAGGCGAAAATACATTTGAAGGTGATTGCTGGGTGCATGACACTACCTGGGCGGTGCAAAAAATGAACTTGTTTTTAAGCAAAGAAGCCAACATCAACTTTGTAGAAAAACTAAGTATGATACAGGAGTACCGCATGATTAACGACTCTACCTGGTTTTTATCAAAAGACAAATTTGTGGTTGATATTGCCCCAATTGGCAAAACCCGTTTTGGGGTTATTGGCCGCAAAACCACCACCTATAAGGATGTGGTGGTAAATGAAACGTTTATAGCAGACTCTGTGAAGCGCAATAAAGTACTGAACGAAATTGTAATGACCAGTGGCGCCGGAGAGTTGGCCGACGAATTTTGGAAAAATCAGCGGCACGAAGACCTGAATAAAAATGAAAAAGCAGTGTACCTGATGATTGATACCCTGCAAAAAATGCCGCTGTTTAAAAAATACACCCGTGTAATTAATTTTATTGGCACGGGCTACCTGCCAGTAGGAAATTATGAAATAGGGCCCTGGCAAAACTGGATATTCAGCAATGTGGTAGAAGGCCTGCGCCTGCGTTGGGATTTAGGTACGAACCGCCATTTCAATAAAAACCTTATTCTGCACGGGTATCTTGCCTATGGTTTTAAAGATCAGAAATTTAAATACCAGGCAGATGGTATGTACCTGTTTAACAAAAACCCACGCAGCTATATTTTTGCCAAGTATTCTAAAGACATGGATTATGGACAGCACTATCTGGATGAAGTAAGCCAGGATAATATATTTGCGCTGGCCATCAGAAAAAACAATGTGCCTATTAAATTTTTATTTACTGAAGAAGCTACTGTTTCTTTATTTAAAGAATGGACACCCGGCTTGTCTGTAAAAATTACCGGCACACAGTTTAAGTATAACCCCATTATGAATCTGCCGCCCAAAGATATTTACACCACCAATGGCAATACCCTAAATACTTTTGAAACCACGCTAAGACTTCGTTTTGCTTACAACGAAAAATTTTTAGAAAACACTTTTTACCGTTACAGCCTGGGCAGTGAGTTTCCGATAGCAGAACTAAGAATAACCAAAGGCACAAAAGGTATTTTAAAAAGCAACTATAATTATTACAAGCTGTTTGCAAATGTATCCGACTATTTAAAAATTGCACCATATGGCAGTTTCTATTACAACATATTTGCAGGCAAAACAACGGGCACTTTACCTTTTATGATGCTGGATGTGGCCCCCGGTAATGAAATTTATTATTACAACAAATACGCCTATAACCTAATGAACCGGTGGGAGTATTTGCACGACCGTTATGCCGGCTTTAATGTTGAGCACAATATTGGTAATGGCCTCTTTCGTTTTATACCACTTACCCGTAAATTAAAATTCAGACAATTTTGGACGCTTAAAGGTTTATGGGGCAGCTTAAGCGAAAGCAATAAACAATTCAATACCTCTCCAGATTACAATTTTCAATCTTTAGATGGAAGAACCTATATGGAAGTAGGCACCGGTGTTGATAATATCTTTAAAGTATTTCGTATGGATTTTGTGTGGCGCCTGGCACCCCGCCCCTTACCGGTAGAACGCAATAAACGTTTTGGAGCTTTCTTCAGTTTTCGTCTTGCATTTTAATTATTCCGGCATTGGTGTTTCATTGCAGCAGCCGTTGCGTCGCACCCGTGTACGTTAGTGCTTTAAGCAACAAATAAAACCAATAGCTTTCTCCCTCAATTATTTTACCGGACTTAATAAATGCGCCGCCATTTTTTTATCGTGGCCATACACATCATTTCTAAAGTTCAGCAAACCATCTCTATCTACCCAGGCAGTAAAATAACCAATAAAAACAGGTACCGTTTGTTTTAAATTAAAGTATTGCTCTTTCCCCTTATTCATAGCTGCAGTAATTTTTTCATCCGTCCATTCCGGGTAATCTTTTAATAAAAAGCTGGCCAGCTTTTTAGGCTCGGCCACCCGTATGCAACCATGGCTAAAGGCTCGTTTACTTTCGGTAAACAAACTTTTAGCGGGGCTATCGTGCAAATAAATGTTGTAACTGTTAGGAAACAAAAACTTCACCAACCCCAATGAATTGGAAGGTCCGGGTTTTTGACGCACGGCCCCACCATTCCACTCCATATTATGGCTGGCCAGATAATTGGGGTTGCGTTTAATGGCGGGCAGTACTTCGTTTTTTAAAATTCCCGGAGGCACGTTCCAATAAGGGCTAAACACCACATGCTTTAAATTGCCATTAAAAATTACTGTACTGTTTGCCGCTGTGCCAACCACCACATTCATATTAAATGCGTAAGCCCCTTTTTCGTATACATGCAATTTAAACTCAGGTATGTTTACCAATAAATAGTTACCAGTAGGTGTAGCCGGCACCCAACGGATGCGCTCCATATTAATCAGCAATTGCTGTATGCGTTCGCTAACCGGCCTGTTTAATTCTGCCAGCAGGCTGCTGCTTATTTTACCATCTTCTTTAAAGCCATAGCGGCGCTGAAATTTTTTAATAGCTGCAGCGGTCGTTTGATTGTACAACAAAGTTGTGTCTGCTTCCGCAAGATCGCCGGTTAAAAAAAGGCGTTGTTTCAATTGCTGCAAGCCAGATGCCGTATCACCAATAACTATTTTAGGGTTATGTATTTTAATGGGCTGCCACCCGCCCTGTTTTTCTATAGCATAATATTTCACCAGATACTCTTTTAATAAATGGTATTGGCGGTTTACGGGTTCGTAGGCGGTAAGGTCTTTGCCTTTAGCAGCCAGCATACTATCCAGCAGTTGAGAGAGGTTAATTTTTTTGCGGGGTATAAACCACTCCAACTCTTTTGTATCTAATTGCGGGTTGCCGCTATAAGCCCGGCGGGCATACCTGAAAAATTGCAGTGTTAATAATAAATCGGCTGATGCTGCCATACTATCGTTTTCGGTAAAGGCAGTAACGGTGCTTAAAGAGTCATACAAAGCGGGCAGTGTATTGAAAATGGCAGTACTATCTGCAGCGTATGCCGCATAATCGGTATACATGTTGTAAAAAGTGCTGGTATATGCTGCCATACCATCATTATTAAACCAGGCAAACTGGTAATTACGGCCTTTGTAAAACCGGCGCAGGTATTTAGCTGTAGAATCTGGAATTTTATTACCTGTAATAAAATTTTCTATGCGGCTGCTATCCATAAACAACTGTGTAACCGATTCTGCAATGGTTATAGAGGGTGTTGCGTCCGTATTATTTTTCGGTTCTTTACAAGAAAGAAGAATGCAGGTGCCAAGCAGTAAGTATAGAATAACAAACTTCATAACAGGTATGCGGGGTTAATGGTTATTGTTTTAAGAAAGCTGCGCAATGCACTAACGTACAAGAGTGCGACGCAACGATGCTTAATAGCCATTCAAATGTCTGTAATAAAACTTATACCTGTATAAAATAAAAACCCCGGCAAAAATGCCGGGGAAACTAACATAAAGGATACGACCAACTGAAACTATGATAAAAATCTTTTAGCGGTATTGATTAATAATTTTGTTTCTAAATAGCGGGCTACTTCCACCACTGCATCATTTTCTTTACGGGCTGCTTCTCTGAATTTACGGGGGTAAATAGAAATACCGGTGTAAATATTATAGTGCAGGGTTAATGTATGGCCTTTGTAATTAAACTCCCATACCAATGAGTCAAAATCATCCAGCTTATTTACAAATTTGATATTCAGCTCATCGCATAAAATATCAGCCACTTCATAAAATCTTTTTTGACCGCAATCGTCATCAATAACGGCTTCGGTACAGCCAAAATCGGTACGTAATGTAAGGCTCATAAAGGGACAGATTTAAATTTATAAAATACCCCGCTGCTATGCAGGATGATTATCTACGCTTTAAACTTTTTTGCTTTGGGCACTTTTTCACCGCTCAGCAACCGTTCTGCACCTACATTTTTGCCGTTACTGGGGCAACCACTTTTGGGCGGAAAAAGTTTGTTCCAAACACTACAGGAGGAAAGCATGCACAGCATGACGAGTGATAAGAAAACAGAAAGAAGTGTACGTGCTTTCATCGGATACATTGATTTCCATTATCAACGTATTAAAACTACAATTATTATATGCAGGGTGCAAGCAAAGCGGGTTTGCTTTCGATGAATGTGCCGTTTTTATCGGCCGGTGAATGCCAAAATAGCTATTGGTTTTAAGGGTTTTGTGTAGCAGAGGTTTTAAACCAGCCCGAATATTTAATATAATTATCTGCAATGCGGTTAATTTCTCCGCTGATAAGGTCTTGCGAGATGTCTTTTACTTTTTTGGCCGGCACACCGGCATAAATACTACCGGCCTCACAAATAGTGCCTTCTAAAACAACTGCGCCTGCGGCAATAATAGTATTACTGTTAACTACTGCATTATCCATTACAATAGAACCCATACCAATTAATACATTATCGTGCAGGGTGCAGCCATGCACTATTGCATTGTGGCCAATGGAAACATTGTTTCCTATAATGGCTTTTGTTTTTTGGTAAGTAGCGTGTATTACGGCCCCATCCTGCACATTTACCTTATTGCCTATACGAATGCTGTTAACATCTCCACGCACCACAGCATTAAACCAGAAGCTGCATTGGTTACCGGTAACCACATCACCCACAATAGTGGCATTGGGTGCTATAAAACAATCTTCTCCAAATTGCGGATGTATTCCTTCTACAGGTAATATTACAGGCATAGTTTTTATTTCTTACACAAATATCCTGTTTCTGTAATTAATATTCGGCATGGGTAATTGTATTTTTGCTGAATGAACACCCGACAACTTTTTTTACAACATATTGCCCAAACCTCAACAGCACCGCTGGCTATAGAAATTGAAAAAGCAGCCGGTATGTACCTGTATGAGCCAAACGGCAAATCTTACCTCGACCTGATAGGTGGCATCAGTGTTTGTAATATCGGACATTGCCATCCGGCTGTTGTTGCAGCCATTCAGCAGCAAGCCAGTCAGTACCTGCATATAATGGTATACGGAGAGTTAGTGCAATCTCCACAGGTGCAATATGCCCAATTGCTTACCAGTGTATTGCCACCCACGCTCAACAGCGTGTATTTTACCAACTCTGGTGCTGAAGCCACAGAAGGGGCTATGAAACTGGCTAAAAGAGTAACCAACAGAACACAGATCATGGCTTTTAAAAACGCTTATCATGGCTCCACGCAAGGTGCACTCAGTGTTATGGGCGATGAGTACTGGCGCAATGCCTACCGCCCACTATTGCCCGATGTATTACACCTGGAGTATAATTCTTTTGAAAGCTTAGAAGCAATCAGTTATAAAACGGCCTGTGTAATAGTAGAAACCATACAGGCAGAAAGCGGTGTAAAAGTTCCATCCGCTAAATGGGTACAAGCCTTGCGCAATAAATGCACAAAGCAAGGCGTATTGCTGATGTTTGATGAAATACAAGCTGGCTTTGGCCGCACCGGAAAACTTTGGGCCTTTCAGCATTTTAACGTGGTGCCAGATGTGTTGCTGCTGGGTAAAGCCCTTGGAGCCGGTATGCCGCTGGGGGCTTTTATTGCAGATAAAAAATTAATGGATACTTTAACCGACAACCCCGTGCTGGGCCATATCACTACATTTGGTGGCCACCCGGTTAGTTGTGCAGCCGGGCTGGCAGGTTTAAAAGCACTGCTGGACGAACAGCTTATTGAAGCCGTTGCACAAAAAGAAACACTCTTTTTGCAGCAGCTAAAACATCCCTTAATAAAGGCAGTACATTCTTTTGGGCTATGGATGGCTGTTGAGCTTGATAACTTTGACACCACCAAAAAACTGATTGATTACTGCCTGACCAATGGTTTGTTTACCGATTGGTTTTTGTTTGCCCCCCATTGCCTGCGCATTGCCCCGCCGCTTATAATTACAGAAGCAGAAATAAAAAAAGCCTGCAGCATTATTACAGAAGGGTTAAATACAATATAGGTTACCAGCCATATTATTTCATAGCAACATCGTTGCGTCGCACACTTCAGCAATAAACAATAATTATAAATTTCTGTTTCGCTCTGGTCCCTGTTTAATCTTCCACTTCCACCACCAGTTCTATCTCCACCGCAATATTATTAGGCAGTGCATGCATACCCACGGCACTGCGGGCATGCTTTCCTTTTTCTCCAAACACCGCCACCATTAAATCAGAAAATCCATTAATCACTTTCGGCTGTTCAGTAAAGCTACTTTCGCAATTAACCATACCCAGCACTTTTACAATACGCTTTACTTTTTTAAAATCGCCAATTTCTGCTTTCAATGCCGCCAGCTGATTAATAGCCACCAGCTTCGCGGCTTCATAGCCCTGTTCAATGGTCAGGTCTTTCCCCACTTTGCCGGTAACATCTGTACCGTCTGCACGTTTGGGCCCTTTGCCTGCTAAAAAAATCAAATTACCACTACGCACGGCATTAACATAATTAGCTATAGGTTTTGATGCGGGGGGCAAAACAATACCTAACTCTTTTAATTTTTCTTCGGGTGTTTGCGCAGCAGCAGCAAAGCCAACCACCAGTAGCACCCACAGTAAAAAAAGACGTTTCATATTTTAAAACAATTTAAAAATTACAGCCGCTAATAAACCACCCAATACCGGACCTATAACGGGTATCCAGGCGTATGCCCAGTCGCTATCTCTTTTACCGGGTATGGGTAAAATAAAATGTGCAATACGCGGCCCCAAATCTCTTGCGGGGTTAATGGCATAACCCGTGGGCCCGCCCAGCGATAAACCTATAGCCAATACTAAAAACCCGACAGGCAATGCCTCCAATGTACCAAGTTTCATTTCTGCCGGAGACATTAGTAAAGCACCCAGTACCAATGCAAACGTGCCAATGATTTCTGTAATTAAGTTATTGGGAGTACTTCTTATTGCAGGGGCATTGCAAAATACCGCCAGCTTATCATCTGCGTTGGCAGTAACACCAAAGTGCTGGCGATAGGCCAACCAAACCAGTATAGCGCCGGTTATAGCGCCAGCAAATTGTGCTGCTATAAAAACACCCACATCTTCCCAGGGAAAATTACCCAGGTAAGCCATGGCAATAGTAACAGCCGGGTTTAAATGCCCCTTCCCTCCTAAATGCAAAGACGCATACACGCCGGCAAAAACAGCCATACCCCATCCCATCGTAATCACTATCCACCCGCCGTTATTACCTTTTGTTTTGTTTAATACAACATTGGCCACCACACCATCTCCCAATAAAATAAGCAGCATGGTTCCAATAAATTCTGGCAAAAAGGCATTCATAAATCGTTAGTTTAAGTTGGTTGTGTAATAAAATTTATGGCAAGTAAAAATCAGCTATCCTGTAAAATGTTTGCAACTGTTTTTCTTTAACAGCATCCGTCCAACCCAACAAACCTGCTAATATAGTGGCCACCAGCGGCGCCGCTTCAATAGCAGCACGGGCATCTAATAACAATGCACGGGTTCTGCGGGTTAATACATCTTCAATAGTCATACTCATTTCTTCTTTCACTGCCCACACCACTTGTGCTTTTGTATAAGGCAGGGCTGCATGTATGGGTGCTCTTAATGAAACATCTTCTCCCATCAATTTTTCAATGTATTGCCAATCGGTACCGTAATAGTAATAATCGTTATCGTACACTGCCGTAGCTTTTGCTCCATGTATGGTAATTTCTTTGGTGTTGCAGGCCACGGGTGGTAACTGGCTGTTAATGGCTGCTATATTCACCACATCTTCTGCCATCTTCCGGTAGGTGGTCCATTTACCCCCCAATATATTTACCAGCCCACTGTCTGAAACTGTAATTACATGGTCTCTGGAAAGCTCGGCTGTTTTTTTGCTGCTGCCTTTTACCAGCGGACGCAAACCGGCAAATACACTTTTCACATCACTCAGTACGGGGTCTTTGGTAAGATACCTACCTATATGATTGATTATAAAATTAACTTCTTCTGCAAGCGCTTTGGGTTCTTCATCAATTGTTGTAACGGGTGTATCTGTAGTGCCCACAATTATTTTATTATGCCAGGGCACGGCAAATAATACGCGGCCATCATCGGTATGCGGTATCATAATAGCCGCATCGCCGGGTAAAAATTCTTTGTCTAATACAATGTGTATACCCTGGCTGGGGCTGATTGTTTTTTCTTTACCGGGTTCATCCATCTCCTGCACCGCATCGCTGAACACACCGGTGGCATTTATAATAGCCTTTGCTTTTATTTGATAAGTTGTTTGTGTAATGGTATCGGTTGCAACTACACCACACAATTTTTTACCGGCGTCTTTAATAAAACTATCCACGCGGCAATAGTTAAGTATGCAGGCATTGTAAGCCGCTGCGGTTTGTGCCATATTAATAGCCAGTCTTGCATCATCAAACTGCCCATCGTAATACAATACACCACCGCGTAAATCTTTGGGGTCTAATGTGGGACTTTTTTCCAGCACTTCTTCTTTACTCAGCCATTCGCTGGAGCCTAAACCCAATGAGCCGCTCATCCAATCGTACACTTTTAAACCCAGGCCATAATAACTTCCCTCCCACCATTTATAGTTGGGCACAATAAACTGCTGGTTCTTTACCAGGTGGGGGGCATTCTTTTTTAAATAGCCTCTTTCTTTTAATGCATCCATTACCAGTTTTATATTACCCTGCTGCAGGTAACGCACGCCGCCATGCACCAGCTTGGTGCTTCTGCTGCTGGTGCCTTTGGCAAAATCATATTGCTCCAGCAAAATAGTTTTATAGCCACGTACTGCTGCATCTATAGCTGCACCGAGGCCGGTGGCGCCACCGCCAATTATTAATACATCCCACTCTTCATGAAATGTATTCAGCTGTTGCAACATTTTGTTTCTGTTCATACTTCGCATACCGTTTTGCCAGTGTTGCTGACTTTATACTTTATTTAATTGTTATTTACCCACCCCTGCGGTTTTGTTTTATAGTTACCCGCTAACAACCCTCCACGGAGGGGATGGCGGTTACTTGCTGTGCTATCAACATCGCTCCACATAGTGTTGCCCCTTATCTGGTGCGACGCAACGATGATGCTATGAAAAACCACTGCCTGTTTACCAATAAAAACATTCAATTGTTTTAATGCCTTTACTTTAAAACCAATTCCACATACCAATTATCACATCATCAAATTATCCTATTATTCATTACTCCTCAGTCCACGCAATACTTGCTTTTACTGCTTTTTGCCAGCCTTTTAAAAGCTGCTGCACTTCGTTTGCAGGCATGGCGGGTTTAAATGTTTTATTAGCCTGCCATTGCTGTTGCAGCTCTTCGGTGTTTTTCCAAAACCCAACAGCAAGACCTGCTAAGTAGGCAGCACCCAGCGCTGTTGTTTCATACACGGTGGGGCGCACCACGGGCACCTGTAAGGTATCGCACTGAAACTGCATCAGCATATCGTTTATAGTGGCGCCGCCATCTACCCGCAGTTCTTTTACCTGTATGCCCGAATCGTTTTGCATGGCCTGCAACACATCGGTAGTTTGGTAAGCAATGCTTTCTAATGCAGCACGGGCAATATGTGCATTGCTGCTGCCACGGGTTAAACCAAAAATAGTTCCGCGGGCATACTGGTTCCAGTGCGGGGCCCCTAAGCCGGCAAAGGCCGGCACCACATACACGCCACCATTATCTGTTACCTGTTGCGCCAGTGCTTCCACATCGGCAGATGAGCGAATGATCTGCAACCCATCCCGCAGCCATTGCACCACAGCACCGGCAATAAAAACACTGCCTTCTAATGCATAAGATGTTTTACCATTTATCTGCCAGGCAATAGTGGTTAGCAAATTATTTTTTGATGGTATGGGCTGCTCCCCCGTATTCATCAGCATAAAGCAACCGGTGCCATAGGTATTTTTAACCATACCGGGTTGTGTGCATAATTGTCCAAACAAGGCCGCCTGCTGGTCTCCGGCAATACCGGCAATGGGTATGGCGGCGTTTTTTGAAATAACATTTGTCGTACCATACACTTCGCTGCTGGCTTTTACAGCAGGCAACACGCTGGCAGGTATATTAAATAATTGCAGCAATTCTTCATCCCACTGGCAGGTTTGTATGTTTAGCAGCATGGTGCGGCTGGCATTGCTTACATCTGTAATGTGCAATTGCCCGCCCGATAATTTCCAGGCCAGCCAGCTATCTACTGTACCAAAAGCCAGTTCTCCGTTAGCGGCTTTTTCTCTGGCGCCGG
>JANRMC010000193.1:0-5701 GCA_033761915.1 Flavihumibacter sp. | reverse complement strand
TGCGCCACCTGCCATGGTGCCGATAGAAAAGGCAATTCAGTTTCTAATTATCCTTCGCTGGCAGGTATTGATAAAAAAAGAGACCGTGCTTTCTTAAATAATATTATTACCAATGGCAAGGGCATGATGCCGGGCTTTACTACTATTGCTGCTGCAGAAAAGCAAGCCATTGTTTCTTTTTTAATGAACGATGAAAAACAGGAAGTGGTAGCCGCCACAGATAATAAGCGTGTACAGTTACCTTACAAAACTTCTGGCTACAATAAATTTTTAGATAGTAAAGGCCTGCCCGCTATTACCCCACCCTGGGGTACACTTAATGCCATTGACCTTAACACGGGTGAATACCTTTGGAAAATTACGTTTGGTTATGAGCCGCTGCTGGCCGAAAAAGGAATTACCAATACTGGTGTTGAAAATTATGGCGGACCGGTTATAACTGCTGGTGGCTTATTATTTATTGCAGCTACAAAAGATGGCATGTTCAGAGCCTATGAAAAGAAAACCGGCAAACTGCTGTGGCAAACCAAACTACCCGCTGCTGGTTTTGCCACACCGGCCACTTACCAGGTAAATGGTAAACAATATGTGGTAATTGCCTGTGGCGGCACCAAGCTGGGCACACCAAAGGGTAACCAATATGTAGCTTTTGCATTGCCTTAATATTTTTTTTGTAACCGGCAGTTGTTTTTCATAGCAGCAGCCGTTGCGTCGCACATGTCAGCGGCAACGCTATATGGAACGGGTAGCTGTTGCATTTTATCTTGCTGTTGGTGAAACTGCAATACAGAATAAGTATAAGCAATAAGGCAAAGCGTACAAACACATAAACCCTGCCCAACAACTTTACTATAGCTGAAGGGTGCGACGCAACCACAGCTGCACAATGTGCTGCCGCCGGCTACCATAAACTTGACATAAGATAAATAACCTGCCTCTTATTTTTACGGTAAACTGATAGTAACAGAATGGTTGTAATTTTAAAAGAAAAGAAAGCTAATTAAAACAATTGGTTTTAAAACCGGCCCGCCAAAAGCTTATTCTTTGAATTTTGTAGCTTTTTATTTGAAACAGTGAATGGTGTTGGGTTTGCATTGCAGTAACTTTAAAGGCAAATTGGCTTCCATAAAAACGATATACAATAAAATACACCATACCTTAACTAATTAATTTATTACTATGGCTATTTATAACTTAAAAATTAACGGGCAAAACAAACAGGTGGATGTGGACCCCGCAACACCCATGCTTTGGGTATTAAGGGAGCATTTAAACATGCCGGGTACCAAGTATGGCTGTGGCGTGGCCATGTGCGGCGCCTGCACCATTCACTTAAATGGCACCGCGGTACGCTCTTGCCAGTTGCCGGTTGCTGCTATAGGTAAAAACGAGGTTACCACCATTGAAGGCCTTTCTGAAAATGGCGACCACCCCGTACAAAAAGCATGGTTAGAACATGATGTGGCCCAATGCGGCTATTGCCAAACCGGCCAGATAATGACGGCAGCAGCATTATTAAAAACCACCCCCAACCCTACTGATGCGCAAATAGAAGCTTCTATGAGTGGTAATATTTGCCGCTGCGGCACCTACCTGCGCATTAAAGAAGCCATTAAAACGGCCGCAAAAAATAAATAAGCAGGTTGGGCATTTACAATTTTTAAATTTCTAAAGTATTCATCATGGAAAAACTTAAAACTGGCCATAACAGAAGATCGTTTTTAAAATCATCCCTGTTATCTGGCGGCGGGCTTATGATCAGCTTTAGCTGGCTGGGTGAATTAAACCTGGAAGGAAAACTAAATGAAGCAGACTTACCCGCACAATGGAACGAAATAACCGGCTACATTAAAATTACACCCGATAATAAAATAAAAATTCTTTGTCCTAACCCGGAGTTTGGACAAAACGTAATGACCTCTTTGCCCATGATGGTGGCAGAAGAATTGGGTGTGGATTGGCAACAGGTTACCGTAGAAATGGGCCCGCACGACCAGGTAAAACTCGGGCCACAGTTTACCGGTGGCAGTAATTCTGTAAGAATGTATTGGAAACCCCTGCGTGAAGCCGGTGCTGCTGCAAGACAGATGCTGATAACAAGCGCTGCGCAAACATGGGCTGTGCCTGCAGAAGAAATAACCACCAAAGCAGGTATGCTCTATCACGAAAAATCGGGCAAGTCTGCCAAGTATGGAGACTTTGCATCAAACGCTTCTGCACTAACCATACCCAAAGGCTTAAAATTAAAAGAGGCAAAGCAGTTTAGTGTAGTAAGAAACTCGCAAAAAAATGTGGAAGGCAAAAAAATTGTAACCGGCAAACCGCTTTTTGGATCGGATTACAAACAGGAAGGAATGTTAATTGCCATGATTGTGCATCCGCCGGCCTTTGGTATGAAACTAAAATCTTTTGATGCAACCGATGCATTAAAAATGCCCGGCATAAAAGAAGTGTTTCAGCAACAATTATACCCCGATGGTTTTGAACAGGCCGGTTTTGATACAAGAACCTTCAACGATCTTTTAGTGGTGGTGGGCAATACCACCTGGGAAGTAATGAATGCCCGTAAAAAAATAAAAGTAAGCTGGCAGCCTGCCGGAGAAATAAAAGAAACCATGATGGGCCGCGGTGGTAAAAGAGAAGTAACAATACCCGGCGCATTAGAAAGCACCAGCACACAACTGGCAAAAATGGCCGAGTATGCAAAGAAGCCGGCACAGCAATTAAGAAAAGATGGCGACCCCGAGGCTGCTTTTAAAAATGCTGCCCAAGTTTTAGAACGCACTTTTGTGGCGCCGTTTTTAGCACACAATTGCATGGAGCCAATAAATTATTTTGCCCATGTTACAGAAGACAAAGCATTATTGGTGGGTCCGCACCAGGCACCCGGCTGGATAGAACCCACCGTTGCTAAACTATTAAACCTGCCGGCTGATAAAATAGAAATACAAATGACCCGCATGGGCGGTGGTTTTGGTTTAAGAGCTTACGGACATTATATAACCGAAGCAGCACTCATTTCTAAAAAAGTAAAAGCACCGGTAAAGCTGGTTTATACAAGGGAAGATGATATGACCTATGGCATTTATCGCCCCATGTACACCGCCACTTACCGGGCCGCATTAGATGCCAATAAAAAATTAATTGCTTTTCATGTAAAAGGTGGTGGCATACCAGAGCATCCCATACATGCCAATCGTTTTCCGGCAGGTGCGGTAGATAACTATCTGGCAGAAGGTTGGGAAATTGCTTCTAACATTACCATTGGTGCTTTTCGTGCACCGCGTTCTAATTTTAATGCAGCGGCTGAGCAATCTTTTTTAGATGAGCTGGCAGAACTGATGGGCAAAGACCCCATCGATTTCAGGTTAGAGTTATTGCAAAGAGCCAAAGAAAATCCGGTTGGTAAAAACAATGAGTACGATGTGGACCGTTATGCCGGAGTATTAAAACTGGTCAAAGAAAAATCAGGGTGGAACCAACCTGAGAATAAAAAATACAGTCGCGGGGTGGCCGCTTATTTCTGTCACAATTCTTATGCCGCCCATATTGTAGATATTGTAAAGAAAGACGGGCAGCCTTATGTAGAGCGGGTATTTAGTGCGGTGGATTGTGGTATTGTGGTAAACCCCGATGCTGCCACCAATATGGTGCAGGGCGCCGTGGTAGATGGCATTGGCAATGCCTTCTTTGGCGGACTCACCCATAAAGACGGAGCGCCGGAGCAAAACAATTTTACCAATTACAGAATGATACGCATGCGGGAAGCACCCAAAACCATTGATGTGCATTTTGTGCAGAACGATATAGACCCTACCGGTTTGGGCGAACCGCCTTTTCCGCCCGTGTTTGGTGCCGTAGCCAATGCCCTGTATAAAAATACCGGCAAGCGTGTATACAACCAGCCCTACATAAACGAAATAACTAAGAAAGCATTCTGATTGTAAAGCTTGCATTAAAAATACAATACCCGGTACCAAAGTGCCGGGTATTTTTTTGTAACCGGCAGTTGTTTTTCATAGCAGCAGCGTTGCGTCGCACTCTTGTACGGCAACACAATATTGAACGGAGAGAGTTTGTGGTGGGTGGTGTGCGGTTGGTAGTTGCTCCGCTGTTGATGCTGTCACCCTGAGCCTGTCGAAGGATGATAACCGAAATCATCCTATCACCATGAGTTTATCGAAGGATGATGAACGATATCACCTTGTCACCCTGAGTTTATCGAAGGATGATAACGAAATCATTCTGTCACCCTGAGTTCATCGAAGGATGATGAACGCAACTACCCTCCCGCCTTCGACAGGCTCAGGCTGACAGAGATTTTGTATTACGGAAAAAGGCTGAGTTAAAACTTTGTGTAGCGCTGTGTCTTCTTTGTGCAGCGCTGTGATACCAAAAAGCTATTACACAAAGTTTCACAAAGAAGGCACAAAGGGCCACAAAGAAATTCATAGAAAGCCCTGTATTTTCAAAACACATTTCTTATCTTCAAATCTCACACCGGTTAAGTAACTCCCTAATTAGTAGATTGTACAAACAACAATACAAAAAGTTGAATACTTAAGTATTGTTTTTAAATTATCAGTGCGTATAGTATTATAAATACAAGAGTTATGCGTAATTATAAATGACAAACCCTAATGGAATTATCAAAGACTGACCATACCATCACTTTAGCAAAAGAAATTATCGACGACATTGAATTGTCTAGACTTGACTGTAAAGCAGTTTTATTGAAAGCCACACGTTTATCTCGTTATGTGGACGACGAAGAAGTTAGAAAATGGCTTAGGTTCGAAATGCAAGGTTATAATTCCAAAGATGACACATCCCTAAACTACATGACCAAAACAGGACGATGGACGGATAAAGAAAAGATTGAAGGTTTCTGGATTCCACTTGCTCAAGTAGAGGCATCCTGTGAAGCTCAAAAACAAAAATTAGCATTAATTAGAATTCCCGATACAAGTGGCGATAAAGCAACTTTCGTTATTGACCGAGTAACAAATCAAATGAATGCGTCTACAACCAACATTTCAAAATTTGAGGGAATAAAGTCTCGTGTTGTTTCACTAATTCATGACTTTGCGACAAGTGTATATTATCAAAATACTTTTGATGTCTTGGCGGAGAATATTTTTGACAACTATAAAAAAGATATTGATTTACTTATTGCTGAAAACTTAGGAGATGTAATTGAACAAATACCTTCGGTGATTTCTCGCCTCGTAGAAAACAGTTCAGTATCAGTTAGTCAGGCGTTGACAACTTGTAGAAGAATTATCGATTCTTTTGCTGACCACATTTTTCCAGCATCAGATTCGACAATAAACATTGGTGGAAATGAACTCTCATTAAAAAAGGATAAAGTTCAAAATAGAATCAACGCTTTTGTTTATAATAACTGTGAAAGTGAATCAAGAAGAAAGAAACTTAGACAAAACCTATCAAATTTGTATGAACGTGTATCTGCAGGTGTTCATTCTGATGTAGACTCTTGTAAGCTCCCCCGAAGTTCGGCCATTTAAAAGTTGACAAAATTGTTAACTTTAAAAATAATGCTGATTATGAAAAAGACACGATTCACAGAAACCCAAATTGTAAAAGCTATTCAGGAGCATGAGAATGGCAGGGATGCAAAAGAGTTATGCCGTGAGTTGGGTATAACAACTGCTGCATTTTACAAATGGCGGCAGCGCTA
>JANRMC010000192.1:0-2737 GCA_033761915.1 Flavihumibacter sp. | reverse complement strand
CTTCACTTTTGGTGGCCGCACTTACCTGAAAACCAAATAAGCCATACTGGTATTGCTGCGGTGTGGCATTGTCTAAATCTCCGGGTATCATAAACAGTTGCCAGAATTTTTCTTCGGGCGTCATGCGTTGCAGTAAATCAGTTACCCTTTCTTCAACAGGCAATGCGGCATTTTTGTATGCAGGCTGCTGTGCGGTTGCAGTAACTGTAAAAAGAAATAATAATAAGAAGCCAATGTTTTTTTGCATGAAACCGTGTTTGCATAAAAATAAGAAAGATGTGGTAACGGGCAGTGGTTTTCCATAGCGGCATCCTTGCGTCGCACACTTTTACGGAAGAATAAAAGTCGGAAAGATGCTTACATAAATAATAAACCACTTTCCACCTTTCGGTCTTGCTGACTTACGGCCTTACTGTACAAGTGTGCGACGCAACGGCTGCTGAAGCATGCACTGTTGCCGGCTTCATAAAAAAACAACTTGTGCGCCCATCATTTTTAATTACTTTGCGCTACTCATTATTTTATTTTCATGCGTTATTATATTATTGCCGGGGAAGCATCGGGAGATTTACATGGCAGCAACCTTGTAAAAGAATTAAAGCTGTTAGACGGCAACGCCACCCTGCGTGGCTGGGGGGGCGACCTGATGCGTACTGCCGGTGTGGAAGTTGTAAAGCATTACCGTGACCTTGCATTTATGGGCTTTAGTGAAGTACTTAAAAACCTGCCCACTATTTTACACAACCTGCGTTTTTGTAAAGAAGATATTGCTGCTTTTAAACCTGATGTATTGGTGCTGATTGATTACCCCGGTTTTAATTTGCGTATTGCAAAATGGGCCAGGCAGCAAGGGTATAAAGTGGTGTATTATATTGCTCCGCAGGTTTGGGCCTGGAAGGAGAACCGCGTAAAGCAAATGAAACAGTGTATTGATGAGCAATTGGTGATTTTGCCTTTTGAGAAAAAATATTTTGCCGATAAGTGGAACTGGAATGTGCATTATGTAGGCCATCCGCTGGTGCAGGTGGTGGATAATTTTTTAAAAGAACACCAACCTTTGCCACTATCTGATAAACCCATTGTGGCATTACTACCCGGCAGCCGCAAGCAGGAAATTTTAAAGAAGCTGCCGGTGATGCTGGAAGTGGCCAATCATTTTAAAGAGTACCAGTTTGTATTGGCACAGGCGCCGGGGCTGGATGCTGCTTTTTACGAACCGATGATGAAGGCATATGAAAATGTAAGCGTGGTAAACAATAAAACTTATGCTGTGTTGCAGCAGGCAAAAGCGGCATTGGTAACCTCAGGCACGGCTACTTTAGAAACGGCGTTGTTCAAAGTGCCGGAAGTAATTTGTTATAAGGGCAATTCCATTTCATACCAGATAGCAAAACGGCTGATTAAAATAAAATACATCTGCCTGGTAAATTTAATTATGGATAAACCTGTGGTGAAGGAATTGATACAGGATGAAATGAATACCGTAAATCTTGTAAAAGAATTAAAACTGTTACTGCACGATAACCAACGGAAACTGCAACTGCAAAAAGATTATGAAGAGTTACACCATTTGCTGGCAGGTGGCGGACCTGCTTCTGCCAATGCAGCAGCTATCATTTATAAGGCGGTGCAGCAGTAACCTATTTTTTGTTAAATACAAACAGTTTTAAAATAATTATCACCAATGCCAGCAGAAACAACAAAATAGAAATGCGGTTAATACCATGCATATAACGCATCCATTGTGTGTTGGGCTGGTTGGGATCTTTCTTTTTTAAATACAGGTATTCTGCCAGTTGGTTTAAAACTCCTTTTGCCATGGTAGTTGGTTTGTAATGCAAAGCTACCAACAGAAAACAAGCAGGTGGCTTTTTTGTTTAAGATAAAAGTAAATTTAAATAATGAGGCAGTTGTTTTTAGTAATTGTTTTGTTGCTGGGTAAAACCATTTTTGCACAGCAGGTTTTTAACCCGGCAGGCATTGATATTGTAAGGGATAGCTTTGGGGTGCCGCATATTTTTGCCCCTACTGATGCCGGGGTGGCTTATGGTTTGGCTTGGGCCCATGCTGAAGACGATTTTAAAACCATTCAGCAAGGTTTTCTGGCAGGTAAAAAAATGCTGGGCCGCTATTCTGGTAAAGATGGTGCGGCTATTGATTACGTGGTGCATTTAATACAGGCAGAAGAACTGGTAAACGCACAATACGATACCGCCATTTCAGTATCTTATAAAAAAGTGCTGGAAGGATATTGTGCCGGTATTAATGCATACGCTGCTAAGCACCCCAAAGAGGTTTTAGTAAAGCAATTGTTTCCGGTAACACCGCAGGTAATGCTTACTTACTCGGTATTGCAATTATTTGTTTCCTGCGGTGGCGACCTTGCCCTGCAAAAAATTGTAACCGGAAAAATGCCGGCGCTAACGTTTTTACAACCGGGTGGCAGCAATGCCTATGCATTTAACTCAAACAAAACAGCCGATGGTGCGGTGTATTTAAATATTAATTCGCACCAGCCATTAGACGGGCCGGTTAGCTGGTACGAAGCACACCTGCACAGCGACGAAGACTGGAATATTATTGGTGCGTTGTTTCCGGGGGCACCCTCTATACTGGTGGGCTGTAACGAAAATCTGGGCTGGGGACATACGGTAAACCACCCCGATAAATTAGATGTGTTTCAATTACAGACCAACCCGCAAAACAAATTACAGTACTGGTTTAATGATGGCTGGGA
>JANRMC010000191.1:0-5392 GCA_033761915.1 Flavihumibacter sp. | reverse complement strand
TGAAGAGACACATAAACTTGTTTATGGCTTAAAAGGATATGAGCAAACCGAAAAATTAAAGTAATTCGACTGACAGGAAAAACTGCATACAAAATTGGTATTGCTCCCCATCTCAGCGTAGTTTATAAATTCAAAAAATCGAAACTCAGCGTACGGCTTTACCTGCGATGTTTTTATTTGTAGCTCCAATTACCACAATAACTATAAAAGCCGCTCAAGGCACTACCGCACAAGAGTGCGACGCAACCACCGCCCCATCCTTTTACCAATGCTGGTTAACAAAATTGCTACCCGTATCTTTGCCCGCAAAATAAATAATCAGTATGCAGGTGTTTAAATTTGGCGGGGCCAGTGTTAACAGTGTGGAGCGGGTTAAAAACGTGGGTGCTATTTTACAGCAGTATCAACACCAACCCACGCTGGTGGTTATTTCTGCCATGGGCAAAACCACCAATGCGCTGGAAAAAGTGGCCGATGCTTTTTTTAATAACCGAAAAGATGACGCCCTGCAATTATTTGAACAGGTAAAACAACAGCACCTTACCACGGCTAAATACCTGCTGGTGCATAATTACCTTGCCTGCGAAGCGCAGCTGAACGATTTTTTTACCGAAGTGGAATGGCTGCTGCACGATAACCCCGTGCAGGAATACGATTATTATTACGACCAGGTGGTTTGCTGTGGCGAATTGCTGAGCACAGCTATTGTGAGCCATTATTTAAATGAAGCGGGCATTACCAATACATGGGTGGATGTGCGGGATGTTTTCAGAACCGATGACAATTTCAGGGATGCGGGTATTGACTGGGCGGTAACGGCCGATAAAGTAAACACAATTATTAAACCCTTGTTTGCCACCAGCAGCATGGTTATTACCCAGGGCTTTATTGGCGCCACCGATGAAAATGAAAGTACCACACTGGGCCGGGAAGGCAGCGATTACTCAGCCGCTATTTTTGCCAACCTGTTAGACGCCAGCAACCAAACAATTTGGAAGGATGTGGCTGCAGTTATGAATGCCGACCCAAAACAGTTTGCCGATGCACAACCTATACACGAGCTGAATTATGATGAGGTGATTGAGATGGCCTACTATGGGGCGCAGGTAATACACCCTAAAACGATTAAGCCTTTACAAAACAAGGGCATTCCCCTGCAGGTAAAATGTTTTTTAGACCCGGCTTTGGAAGGCACGGTGATACATAACCAGCGGCTGCAGCACCTGCCACCCATTATTGTATTGAAAGAAAAGCAGGTTTTATTACACCTGCACACACAGGACTTTTCTTTTATTGGAGAAGAACCGCTGAGTCAGTTGTACCAAATGCTGGGCCAATTAAAAATAAAACCCAATCTGCTGCAAACCGGTGCGGTTAGCCTGGCACTTTGCTTAGACGACCGTGAAGACAAGATTGAAAAACTGGCATTGGCAGCCGCCAGCTTATTTGATGTGCAGGTGGAAAAAGGGTTAACCCTTTTAACCATACGCCACTACCAGGAGGCTTTACTGCAACAACTAACACAGGGCTATAAACAGGTAATGCGCCAGCAAACACCAGAAGTGGTGCAGGTGTTAATGGAGAAGCTGTAGTTTAAAACTTCAGCAGCACTTTAAATAAATAGGTGTTGCCGGTATCATTATCGGCCACCAGGTGCAGCTTCATACTATTATTGCGTTCGCTTTGTATGGCTACCGATTCTATTTTAAAGCCTTTAAATTTTTTATCGGCCGCTGCCAGGTCTATCAGCTCATTAGCTTTCATTTTTTTCTCGCGGCCAATTTTACGGTAGGCATTGTTAATAATACCGAGGTAGCTTTTACCAATGGCGCCATCATCGTAGGCATTGGCAGTATCTTCTGTGGACGTGGTAAACAATAATTGCTCGTGGTAGGCAGAATAGGTAAGACCCGATATGCCCATTACCGCATCTGTTAGCGGCAACTCCATTTTATACAATTGCAGACTGGCTGTTTCTGGTGCAGCAAAAAAATTTGTGGTGGTTACCAGCAAATGGTTATCGGGGTTGGTTTTATTGCCCCGGTTGGCCATTACCAGATAATCGTTTACCAGTGCGGCACCTTCAATATTGGTTTCTGTAATGCCCAGTTGGGGTAAGCGTTTGTAAAAGGCAGCAATATCGTACGGGGTTATGGTATTGTCGGTAATATTTACGGTAATAGCCTGGTTTCTTTTTTCTTTAGAACCAGAGCCAATAATTAATAAATGGGGTTGCCCGTTCCACTCAATTAAGGTAGTGGCTTCCAGGTCGGCCTTTTGTTTTTTGGGGATGCGTTCTTCGTTGTGCTCAAACAAAACAATGCGGTTGCGTTGTTTCCATTTTTTATTGGTCACCAAAATATCTTTGGCATCATCGCCCACTATATAAAGGCGGTTCTCATAAAATTCCAGTCCCGATCCTGATGGGTATTTATCCAGTTCTTTATAATCCAGTAATTCCAGTTTCATGTAAATGGTTTAATCAAACTTATTTTCCCAGCCTTCTGATTTTAGTTTTTCCACCTTCAGCAGCACTTCAGACTCCAGGTGTTTTTTGTATTCGGTTACTGCATCGGCCACCGCACTGTTAAAAGTGCCCACAATAGAAGCCGCTAATATGCCGGCGTTTTTTGCAGCGTTTAAAGCAACGGTGGCAACGGGTATGCCATTGGGCATTTGTAAAATAGAAAGCACCGAATCCCACCCATCAATAGAATTGGATGATTTAATAGGCACCCCAATAACCGGCAGCGGTGTAATTGAAGCTACCATGCCGGGTAAATGGGCGGCACCGCCGGCACCGGCAATAATCACTTTTAAACCTCTTTCACGGGCGGTGTTGGCGTATTCTACCATACGCAATGGCGTACGGTGTGCAGATACTACCGTAAGCTCAAAAGCAATATCAAATTGTTTTAAAATATCGGCTGCTGCCTGCATTACGGGCAAATCAGAATCGCTGCCCATTATAATTCCAACAAGCGGGGTGGTTTGTTTGTGGTTTGTGGTTGGTGGTTGGTGGTTGCTCATGTATGAATGCTGTTTGCGCTTATTAAACTGCAAAAAGAAAATAATAGAACGGTAGCAATTTGTACTACCGGTTAATAACAAAACTCGTTAAAAAAATTGGAATTACCTGTAACCCGCAATTTACAAGCTAATCCACCAACTTACCCTTCAAACGCAGCAACTCTGTCTCTGCCAGCTTCAGGTTATAACGGGCCGCAATTAAACGGTTATAACCGTCTTCCAGACTGCGCTGCGCCTCTCTCAGCTCAAGGTAGGTAGATACGCCTTGCTTGTAGCGTTCAAACGCAATGCTTACGTTTTCTTTGGCCAATACAATATTGTCTTCTTCCAGTTGCACGGTTTTTTTCTGCAGCTCATAATCTTTATAGGCATTGCCCAGGCTGGTATTAATTTGCTGCTGCTGGTTCATAAAAACAATATCCTGGTATTGTAAATCCAGCTGTGCCTGTTTTATTAAACGGCGGGTGTTAAAGGCATTAAATATGGGTATTTGTGCATTAAAGCCATAGTTGTAACCATTGTTTAAACTAAACAGGGGCTGAAAGGGATTTACCACCACTTTATTATTTAGCCGAGAATAGTTGTAGGCCGATGTAAAAGAAATAGTGGGCCATAAATCAGCCTTGCGTTCTTTAACCAATAACTGCGCAATGTCTTTATTCTTTTTAGTTATCTGTAATAAAGGGTTGGTGTTTTCAATACCTTCTGCCACCTGGTTATAGGTTAACCCATAGTTTAGCGGAATGCTGTCTGTTACTTTATAATACTCTCCTACCGGTTTTGCCATTAGCTGGTTTAGCTGATCTCTTAATTGTGCAATTAAGGTTTGCTGGCGCAACTGTGCTGCTTTTTGTGCATTCAAATCTACCTTTGCCTGCAACAGTTCTGGTTTAGAGCCTAAGCCTACAGATAATTTTTTATCGGCCAGTTTTACCCGCTCTTCATTAATGCTCATTTGTTCTTCAATAGCTTTTAACTGTTGTTGCTGACGCACAATATTATAATAGTTAATTACAATGGCCGCTACCGTATTTACCACCTGGTTTTTTACCGACAAGGCACCCAGTTGTTCAATTTCTGCAATACGTTTACGGGTAACAAACATGCCACCCCCATCAAACAGCGTCCAGTTAAGATTTACCGATGCAGCCAGGTTGCTGCTCTTTACACCATCCCGTTCCCGCTTGGTGCCATCAGTAAAACGTTGCAACTGGTCGTTATTATTCCATACTTTGTTTACGCTACCATTTACCTGTGGGTAAAAAGCGGCGTTGGCATATTTATTATCCAGTGCAAACGAAGCGCTATCGTTACGCAGCAATTGTATATCGTAATTATTTTTTAAAGCCGTGGCAATGGCTTCTTCCAGTGTCAGTAATTTTTGTGCCGCCAGGTCAGAACCCAGGCAGCAAAACAATAAACCAGTTACCAAAAATTTATACTTCATAGTTATTTTGTTACCAGCAGCGGTTTGGCCATTAAACATCGTTGCGTCGCACATTTCAGCACAAGTGTGCGACGCAACAGTTGCTGATAGTGATACCGCAGCCGGGTTCATAAAAATTTATTCTTCTATTGTTATGGTTCTTGCATCGTCTAACTCGCTCTTATGTTTGCGGGTACTTAAAAAACTATACACCGCCGGTATTACATATAAGGTTAACACCAGCGAAAACATAATGCCACCCACAATTACAATACCCAATGGTATGCGGCTGGTACTGGCATCGCCCAGCGATAAAGCCAGTGGCAATGCACCTAAACTCATGGCCAAACTGGTCATTAAAATTGGACGCAGCCTTGCCACCGCAGCTTCTACCACCGCATCGTTTTTATTGGCACCCTGCAATTGTTTTTGGTTGGCAAACTCAACAATTAAAATACCGTTTTTGGTTACCAGTCCTATCAACATAATCATTCCAATTTGTGAGAAGATGTTGAGGGTTTGGCCAAATAATTTTAATGAAAGCAGCGCACCGGCTAAGGCCAGTGGCACTGTAATCATAATGGTAATGGGGTCAATAAAACTTTCAAACTGTGCGGCCAGCACCAGATAAATTAATACCAATGCCAGTAAAAAAGCAAATAGGGTATTGCCGCTGCTTTCTGCAAAGTCTTTTGATGTGCCGGTTAGCGAAGTGGTAAAATTTTCATCCAATACTTTTTTGGCAATGCGTTCCATTTCTTTAATACCATCGCCTACGGTTTTACCGGGTGCAAGGCCTGCAGAAACAGTTGCCGATTTATAACGGTTGTAGTGATAGATAGTTGGTGGCGTTACATCTTCAGAAATGGAAACCAAATTATCTAATGATATTGATTGGCCACTGGCACTGCGCACATAAATGTTTTTTAAGTCAGA
>JANRMC010000190.1:0-6373 GCA_033761915.1 Flavihumibacter sp. | reverse complement strand
ACTTAATAAATAAGTTTGGGCATCATACACAGTTCTGCCCCAAACCCTTTACCATCAAGGGTTTTACAATTTCTTTCACAACTTAAGCATGCTATTTTTTAAAAAACATTGATTTTATGTGCACACGGTTGCAGTGTAAGTTTGCGTTATCAAATCAACAAACACACTTCATGGAGTGATCTGATAAACGAATTGCATACTACTTCTACGTTTAGCTTGGCTTGTGAAAAGAGTGACCAAT
This sequence comes from Flavihumibacter sp., assembly GCA_033761915.1. Lineage (GTDB taxonomy): Bacteria > Bacteroidota > Bacteroidia > Chitinophagales > Chitinophagaceae > JACMLD01. The sequence goes on along the minus strand of JANRMC010000190.1, from coordinate 6,132 downwards.
ATTTTTAAACCAAAAAAAAGGAAAAAGAATTATGAAAAATGTAATGAAAAATATTACAATGGGTGTAGCATCTGTTGTAATGATAGCAAGTAGCAGCACTGTAATGGCTAACAATGAAAAGAAGAAAGAAGCCAGCCGCCCGAATGCTTCTTTAGAAGTAATCAGTCGCGATGACAACCAGGCTACTTTTCAATTAAATGTTGCCAACAGCAATAAAGAGCGCCTTGTAATTTCTATTAAAGACGAATACGGTAATGTATTATACCGCAAATTAAACAACAGCGAAACGCACACCGTTAAATTTCAATTGGATGCTAACGAACTGCAGGATGGTGTTTTAAGAGTGGAAGTTACCGGTACCAATGTGGCACCTACCGTTTTTCAGATTAAAAACTACACACACGTTGTAGAGAAACTGGAAATTGAAAAGGGTAAATAAGTACAAAACCATAAAAGTTGAGAAAGGCCGCAGCAATGCGGCCTTTTTTAGTAAGGTATTTGCCTATCTATTCTTAATTAAAGCGCCATTCTTACACTTCAGTCTGGTACATTAAAATAAGGTATAAACAAAAAAGACTTACGGTGTAAAACCTTAAAACCTATGCCCCATACCTTTTACCACTGCTGAAGTGTGCGACGCAACGGCTGCTGAACGTTGCACTCATGCCGGCTACCTGATAATTACTTTTTTAAAAAACCACCATTAAAAGCAAAAGGCAATAATAATTTTGCTGCGGGTATTTCCCATACTTCTCCGCTGGCACCTGCCAGCAAAATACGTATGGGTTGCTGCCAGCGTTCTTCATATTCAGCTAAAGACTGGCGGCAAACACCGCAAGGACTGATGGGGTGATTGTTTTGAATTAAATGGCTGCTGTAACTTATGGCCAATGTATGTATAGCAGCATTGGGATGTAGTGCAGCAACCGCAGCAAGCAATACCCGCTCTGCACAAAGCCCTGCAGGAAAAGAACTATTCTCCTGATTGGTGCCGGTTACAATAGCACCGTTGTTTAGTAATGCGGCAGCCCCCACATAAAAATTAGAATACGGTGCATAAGCGGTTTTACATACAGCAATAGCCTGTTGCAGTAAACTGGCATCTGCTGTTTGCAACTGCGTGGCAGAGGGGTAAACATTATAAGTAAACTGGTGTGTTTGTGCCTGCATAGTTTTTAAAGATACTCTAAAGTTAATGAAACTGTTTTGGTGCGGTTTTACAAAAAAGACCGGCTGTGTGGCCGGTCTTTTTTATTACGTATTATTTAATGGATTTAAACAAGCGTTTCCACCGCACTCCGTTCTGCACACTCATCCAAATAATAGATGCTTCGCCTACAATATGGTCTTCTGGTACAAAACCCCAGAAGCGGCTGTCTTGCGAGCCGTGGCGGTTATCTCCCATCATCCAGTAATAATTCATTTTAAAAGTGTATTGATTGGTAGCTACCCCATTAATATAGAACTGGCCGTTTTTTGTTTCCAGCGTATTGTGTTCATACACGCTGATAACACGCTCGTAAATACTATAGTTGTCTTTTGTAAGAGTAAGGGTGGCTCCTTTTTTAGGCACCCATAGCGGGCCATAGTTATCTACCGTCCATGTTTTATGTATAGTGTCGTACGGAAAGTCTGTTTTTGAAGGGCCCATGTATACAGTAATCTTTTTTATCAATCCGCTCTTCAGCATTTTATCTTTTGCTGCTGCAGTCAGTAGCATTACATAATGGTTACTGTCGGGCAATTGCTGAAACTCAGGCTGGCCTTCCTGCAAATCCATATCCACATTGTATTCTTCTTTCATTATATCACGGTCAAGCAACTGGCCATTGGTTATAACCTCATAATACATTTCAGATTGGGGAGGCACTTCTGCCAATGCACCGTTCACTTTTAAAACTCCGTCAATTATCTGCAAACTGTCTCCGGCAATGGCCACACAACGTTTAATATAATTTTCTCTTTTATCAACGGGGCGTATTACCAAAGGGTATTCATCAGCATTCGATAATATCACCTGTCTTCCCGCATCACGGTTACCACCACCCAGGTTTTGGCAAGCCTGATAATACGGCACTTCAGACTGGTATTGCGGCAGGTTTATTACCGTATCACCTGCAGGAAAATTAAATACCACTACATCATTTCGCTGAATGGGGCTTTCAAACCAGCGGGTATAGGGTATTTTAATAAGCTCAGAATAAGAACGTGCCGATGTAAATGGCAACGTATGGTGCACAAACGGAACTGAGAGCGGTGTATTGGGGATGCGCGGACCGTAGCTAAACTTGCTTACAAATAAAAAATCGTTTACCAGCAGTGTTTTCTCCATAGAACCGGTAGGTATGGTATACGCTTCAAAAACAAAAGTGCGTATTAAAGTAGCCGCCACCACAGCAAAAATACCCGCATCAAACCATTCTCTGCCGCCCGACTTTTTATGTTTTTTAACCGCGTCGGCTCCAATAAAACGGGTGTCTTTATGATTAGCTATAACGGGAAAATAGGCAAAGGGCACAAATGAAGCCATAGCATGATCGCGGATGGCAAAACGGCCAAAAAGTTTGGTCCACTCAATATAAATACCCATGGTTATAAACCAACCGGCAATAGGTAATAACTGCACCAGTGCCCAGTAGGTGGGGCGCTTGGCCGCTTTTTGCATTTCCCAGGTATTCAGCACCGGCACAAATACCTTCCAGGATGCTATACCTGCTTTAGGAAACATTTTAGACAATCCGAAAGAAGGTAATAACAACAGCAAAAGCTGTATGGCATATACTACTAAAATATCTTTTACCGGCATTGAAGTGGAGTTTTAAAAATACGGGCAAAAATAGGGTATTGCCGGCTAAACCGGAACAGTGCTATTTAAACCTGCTGTTAATATAAGTAGTGGTTTATTGCCAATTATTACAGCAAGGCTTTAGTTTTACAAATTTCCAATAAATTAGTGGGGTGAATCATTTTACTATCAGAGATATTGAAAACCTTAGCGGCATAAAAGCCCATACACTCCGCATTTGGGAGCAACGATACCAGTTAAGTTGCTGCCAGCGCAAAGAAAGTAATCATCGTTTTTATACCAACGATGATTTAAAATACATACTGCGCATAGCATATCTCTACCATAACGGATTCCGTATTTCAAAGCTGGCTGGCATGGAAGCCACCCAAATAAAAGAATTAGCGGCCACCCATTACACAGGCACCCATCACAACCTGTTTATACAACAACTGGTAGAGGCCTGTATAGATTATGATACCGTTTCTTTTGAAGCTGTTTTAAATAAAACAGTTACCAGTATGGGGTTTGAAAAAGCAGTCACAGAAATCATTTATCCCTTTATGCAAAAAATGGGTATGCTCTGGCTTACCAACCATGTGTTGCCTGCTCAAGAACATTTTAGCAGTGCCCTCATACGAAAACGATTTTTAACAAGTATTAATGCCCTTGAAAGTCAGAACCTGCACCCAACCATACGGCCATTATTATTTGCCCCTGCCGGAGAAGCACATGAGCTGCCATTGCTGTTTATACAATACCTGCTTAAAAGAAACGGCTATCACCCGGTTGTAATGGGTGTAAATATTAAGGAAGAAACTTTGGACTATTACTGTGCACACCAGCAGGTTTCGCATTTGTGGCTGCATGTTATTACCAATTTTACTGGAGAAACCACTCACAACTACCTGCAACGTCTTGCAGAAACATATACCGACAAAAAAATTATAGCTACCGGGCCAGCCATCAGCAGTAACGGACATTTACCAGGCAATATCCTCATCCTCAAATCGCTTGAAGAAACCATTGCGGTCTGCAAAAAACTAAACAGCCTTACTAACTAACCTCTGGATACTACATTACCCTGCACATCGTCTTTGGTGATGGTTTTACCAGACAGTATCACCAATCGCTCCACCACATTGCGCAGCTCCCGTATATTACCAGTCCAGTTATAGGCCTTTAAAGATTCAATGGCGTCTTTATCTATGGCTTTTTTGGCAATGCCATAATCGGCACAAATATCTTCTAAGAATTTATCCGCCAGTAACGGTATATCATCCCTGCGGTCATTTAAAGATGGCACATGAATTAGTATAACACCCAAACGGTGATACAAGTCCAGCCTGAAATTTTTCTCCTCCACTTCTTTCAATAAATCTTTATTGGTGGCCGCCACCACCCTTACATCCACACTAATATCTTTATCGGCACCCACCCTTGTAATCTTTCCTTCCTGCAAAGCTCTTAATACTTTTGCCTGTGCACTTAAACTCATATCGCCTATCTCATCTAAAAATAAAGTACCGCCGTTGGCCTGCTCAAACTTACCAATACGCTGTTTTATAGCACTGGTAAAAGAACCCTTTTCATGACCAAACAATTCACTTTCTATCAACTCGCTGGGTATGGCCGCACAGTTAACTTCTACAATCGGTCCGGTATTGCGGGCACTTTTTTCGTGCAGCCAGCGGGCCACCAGTTCTTTACCCACACCGTTTTCGCCGGTTATTAATACACGGGCCTCTGTAGGGCCCACCTTTTCTATTGTCTCCTTAATTTTTTTTATAGGCACCGATTCACCAATCATTTCCTGCACCTTACTCACTTTGCGTTTCAACACCTTGGTTTCTGTAACCAGCGATGTTTTATCCATCGCATTTCTTATGGTTATCAGCAAGCGGTTTAAATCGGGTGGTTTTGAAATATAGTCATAAGCGCCTTTTTTAACAGCTTCCACCGCAGTTTCTATAGTGCCGTGGCCGCTAATCATAATCACCGGTACATCCGGATTGGCCTCACGGGCCTTCTCTAAAAATTCCATGCCATCCATTTTAGGCATCTTAATATCGCAGAGCACCACATCGTAGGTTTTTTCTTTAAACCGCTTCAATGCTTCCTCGCCATCACTGGCTTCTTCTAAAGTATATCCTTCATAAGAGAGAATTTCTCCCAACGTTTTACGTATCGCCTTTTCATCATCTACTATTAAAATATTATTCGGCATAATGCTTTTTTTATTTTTAATGCTTTGGGTTCAAATGTAATAAAATATGTTGAGCCCGGCAGCAGCAACCACCAGCAGCAGTTGTTGCTCGTTGAAAACCCCGATAGGATTTGTGTCAGGCATTCGAGGCACACCTGTGCTGCAAAATATACAGCGGCTTTCTCTGTTTCAAAAACCTTGCAGTTTTTCTTTCAATCCTCACTTTTATTTAACAAAGCCTGCTTATGGAGATAAACTCCCACCCCATCTCAAGACAAAATTTCTGTAATGAAAATTTTCTGCCTGATGCTGCCACTTTGTTGCAGCTTTCTTCAATGCCAAACAGCAGCCATAAAACCAGCCACACCAATTGCAACTGCAAACAACCCCATATCAGTAGGCACTATACCGTTGCCTGCCGGCTACGAAAGAGTAATACAAGATTTCAATAGTTTTGGCAGCTACCTGCGCCAGCTTGGTTTAAAAAATAGTAAAACTGTTTACCTCTATAATGGTCAAAAAAAACACAACCAGGAGGTGCAATATGCGGTTGTAAATATCAGCACCGGCAAAAAAGATTTGCAGCAATGTGCTGATGCTGTTATGCGCCTGCGGGCAGAATACCTGTTTGCCCAAAACCGCCTCACTGAAATTGACTTTACAGATAACAACCTGCGGCATTATCAATTTAAAGGAAGCACCCATGCCCAGTTGCTGCAATATCTGGAAAAAGTATATACCATGTGTGGCAGTTTATCATTGAGCCGGCAACTAAAAACAGTACCCGATTTCAGCAGCATTGCTGCCGGAGATGTATTAATAAAAGGCGGCGCTCCCGGCCATGCCATGATAGTGATGGATATAGCGCAAAACAAAGAGGGACATAAAATTTACCTGCTGGCACAAAGTTATATGCCCGCACAGGATATTCATATAGTAATCAATCCGGTTGGCCCAGCTACCAGCCCATGGTACGCGGTAACTGCAAACGAGTCAATCATCACAACCCCGGAATGGCAGTTTACTACCCTGCAGCTAAAGCGGTGGTAGCTACATATCCGTAATTAATGAAATAATGGTTTACCCTGCTACGGCATAAGTACTAGTAGTATTACGTGGAAAAGTCTGGTAATTCTCATCT
>JANRMC010000189.1:0-13731 GCA_033761915.1 Flavihumibacter sp. | reverse complement strand
ATTAAATGCTGATGGCACCATCAATCAAAAAGCTACTGGCTCTCCTTCATACTTTACTTATATCCTAAATGGTTCTTCGCTTAACTCCCCTTCAGGAGATGGGGGTGAGAACTGGCAACCTCAATTCACTTACACCGGTTTTCGTTATATGCAGGTGCATTGCATTGCCAAAGACAGTTTGCAACCACCACCTGTTATAAAAAATATTGAAGGCTTGCATATCAGCAATGATATGAGGCCTGTTGGTTCGTTCACCTGTTCCAATGAATTATTTAATAAAACAAACACTTTAATTGACTGGGCTGTAAAAAGTAATGCGGTTAGTTTGTTTACCGATTGTCCGCACCGGGAAAAACTGGGCTGGCTGGAGCAAACACATTTAATGGGCACTTCCATACAATACAATTATGATATTGCATCGCTCAACCGTAAAGTGGTGAATGATGTGATGCAGTCGCAATATGCTAATGGAAAAATTCCGGAGATAGCGCCGGAGTTTACCGTGTTTACGCCACCCTTTGATGAAAGCCCGGAGTGGGGCAGCGCTGCTATTATTTTGCCCTGGTACAATTACAAATGGTATGGAGATAAGCAAACGCTGATGGATGCTTACCCCATGATGCAGCGCTACGTTGATTATTTGCTTACAAAAGATTCTGCATTTATTTTACAACATGGTTTGGGAGACTGGTTTGATATCGGTCCCAAAAAATCCGGCTTTGCACAAATGACAAAAATGGGTGTTACAGCCACCGCAACATTGTATTATGATGCAAGCATACTTACTGAAATAGCAAAGCTGCTGAACAAAACTGCAGATGTAAAAAAATATACACAGCTTGCAGCAACAATAAAAACTTCCTTCAACGCGTCGTTCTTTAATAAACAAACCTTGCAGTACGACAGTGCCAGCCAAACCGCTAATGCCATGGCATTGTACATGGGCTTGGTGGAGCCACAAAATAAAATGGCTGTAATAAATGCATTGGTAAACGATATTAAAAATAGAAACAACGCTTTAACTGCTGGCGACATCGGTTACCGCTATGTATTGCAGGCATTGCAAAACGCCAATCGCAGCGATGTGATATTTGACATGAACATCCGTGATGATGTGCCCGGCTATGGCTTCCAGTTAAAGCATGGCGCCACTGCATTAACAGAAAGCTGGCAGGCCTATGAAAGTGTCAGCAACAATCATTTAATGCTGGGCCACTTGCAGGAGTGGTTTTATGCAGGGCTTGCCGGTATAAAACAAAGCAATCATTCAGTAGCGTATAAAAATATTGAAATACGCCCGCAGCCGGTGGGTGATGTAAGGGCAGCAAAAGCAACATTCAATTCGCCGTACGGGCAAATTGTAAGTGATTGGAAAATTGTAAATGGTATATTTGAATTAGACGTTTCAATTCCTGCTAATACAACAGCAACCATTTATTTGCCGGGAAATAGTAAAATAATTAAAACTGGTTCGGGCAATTATCAGTATAAAATAAAAATGAACTAAGATGCAAGTATTGATTTGTGAAAAGCCGGGAGTGTTTGAATATGGTACCAAAGAAAAACCAACGCTGCAAAGCGGTCATGCCATTTTAAAACTGCAGCGCATTGGCATTTGCGGCACCGATTTACATGCCTATGAAGGCACACAACCTTTCTTTAACTATCCAAGAATTTTGGGGCATGAGCTGGCAGCAGTAATTGATGCTGTTGAACCTGGTAATGGTTTTGATGTGGGCGATAAAGTGTCTATCATTCCTTATTTCAACTGCGGCAAATGTATTGCATGCCGCAATGGGTTGCCCAATTGTTGCGCCGCCATCAGTGTGTTTGGTGTGCATGCCGATGGTGGTATGTGCGAATACATAGCTGTGCCGCTGCCATATTTATTAAATGGCAACGACATGAGTTTTGATGAACTGGCATTGATAGAACCGCTGGCCATTGGCGCACATGGTATCCGCCGTGCCAATGTGCAGCCCGGTGAGTTTGTTTTGGTACTCGGCGCCGGCCCCATTGGTTTAGGTGTAATGGAAATAGCCCGCATTGCAGGTGCACAGGTAATTGCAGTGGATGTAAATGAAAGCCGTCTGCAATTTTGCAAAGAGAAATTACAGGTGCCACATACTATTAATCCGCTGCAACAGGATGCTATGCAGGAATTGAAAATAATTACTAGCAACGATATGCCCACTGTAATTATTGATGCCACCGGAAATTTAAAAGCCATCAATAATGCATTGCAGTATCTGGCACATGGCGGCCGTTATGTGCTGGTGGGTTTGCAAAAAGAAAATTTCAGTTTCAGTCACCCTGAGTTTCATAAGCGGGAAACTACTTTAATGAGCAGCCGCAATGCCACCCGTGCAGATTTTGAACATGTAATGGATTGCATGCGCAATAAAAAAGTAAACCCGGCCACTTACATCACACACCGTGTGGCATTTGCAGCGGTGAAAGAAAATTTTGAAAGCTGGCTGAACCCTGCAACAGGCGTTATAAAAGCAATGGTTGAATTTTAATGACACCGGCTATAGTTTTCCATGGCAGCATCGTTGCGTCGCACACTTGTACTGAATAATATATATCAGCATAGCTCACTTCTGAACCTGCTGATTTTTAAACTTACTGTTCAAGTGTGCGACGCAACAAAAGATGATAGTTGTACTTTTGCTGGTAACATAAAAAAATACAAATGCAAAAAAGAATACTTGGCAAAACTGGTTTTGAAATTTCACCAATCAGTTTAGGTACCTGGCAGGTGGGTGGTAAATGGGGCAGTGCCTTTAATGAAAAAAATGCGCAGGCTATTTTACAAACTGCAGTTGATAATGACGTAAATTTTATAGATACGGCTGATGTTTACAGTGATGGGGAAAGTGAAAAAGCGGTAGGTAAGTTTTTAAAAAATTGCACTGAACGTATTTATGTAGCTACCAAATGCGGCCGCCAGATTCAGCCGCATGTAAATGAAGGATACACACCGGCGGTGTTGAGAAAATATGTGGAAGACAGTTTGAAACGGTTGCAGGTGGATGCGATTGATTTAATACAATTGCATTGTCCGCCCACGCAAGTGTATTACCGCCCTGAAATTTTTGGGTTGTTTGATGATTTAAAAAAGGAAGGAAAAATTTTAACTCTGGGGGTAAGTGTGGAGAAAGTGGAAGAAGCACTAAAGGCAATTGAATATGACAATGTAACCACGGTACAAATTATTTTCAATATGTTTCGTCAGCGGCCGGCTCAATTATTTTTTAAAGAAGCACAAAGAAAAAATATTGGTGTAATTGTGCGGGTGCCATTGGCCAGTGGTTTGTTAACAGGCCGTTACACGTCAGCCACCACATTTGAAACCGGCGACCACCGCAACTTTAACAGAGACGGCGCTGCCTTTGATAAAGGTGAAACATTCTCTGGAGTAAATTATGAAACAGGCTTGCAGGCCGTAGCCGCATTAAAAGAAATACTGCCTGCAAAAACAGATATTGCCATGGCTGCCCTTCAGTGGATTTTACAATTTGATGCAGTAAGCACTGTAATACCCGGCGCTTCCACACCACAACAGGTAAGCAGTAACATGGCTGCATTGCAAGCCCCGGCATTAGATGCTGATACGATAGAAAAGATAAAATCCATTTACGAAAAATACATAAAACCAAGTGTGCATCATTTATGGTAAGAAGCAGTTTAGTGTTGTTGTTATTGTGTTTGTCTGCAATATTACAGGCACAGCCCAGGCAGGTAATTAACTTTAATAACGGCTGGCGTTTTTATTTGGGGGATGATAGTCTGGCAAGGTTCAGTAATTACGATGACAGTAAATGGCGTTTACTTTCGCTGCCGCACGACTGGAGCATTGAAAGCAATTTTATAAAAGATGCACCCGCCACCAATCAGGGTGGCTCCTTGCCGGGGGGTATTGGCTGGTACCGCAAAACATTTTTATTGCCTCAAGCATTAAAAGATAAAACAGTTACTATATCTTTTGATGGAGTTTACCAAAACAGTGAAGTGTGGATTAATGGCGTTTATTTGGGCAAACGGCCATATGGTTATGTAAACTTTAGCTATGAGCTTGCTTCTTATTTAAAACCCGCACCGCAACAAAATATTATTGCCGTTAAAGTAGATAACAGTCAACAACCCAATAGCCGTTGGTATACGGGTAGTGGCATTTACAGGAATGTGAAACTTTTAATAAGAAACAATATCTACCTGGAGGATAAATATTGTTTTATAAGTTCTGGATTGTTTACGGCTGAAAAAGGAAATGGTTTTTTAGTTGATTGGACAACACCAAATGAGAACAATATTCATGCAGCTATCCATGCAAAAATTGGAAGTATAGAAAATGCAACCCAAAAGCGTCAATCGGTTGCTTGTGATTATGAAATATATGATCATTTGGGAGTATTAAAATATAAAAGCCGCAGAGCTCTATTAGAAATTGAAAAAGGCGGTGGACAGGTTTTTGGGTTTGATCTTATGGATGGAACACAAATTAAGAATACGGTTCTATGGTCTGTTGAAAACCCTTATTTATACAAAGCTGTTTTTAATTTATACAATGATAATAAGTTGATAGATAAAGTAGCGCGGCGAATTGGCTTCCGTTCATTTCAATTTGATAAAGACAAAGGATTCTTCTTAAATAATAAGCCATTAAAATTGCAAGGAGTATGCATGCATCACGATTTAGGATTGCTGGGTGCTGCATTTAATAGAGCTGCTGCAAAACGGCAGCTACAAATTTTAAAGGCAATGGGCTGTAATGCCATCCGCTTTTCTCACAATCCTCCCGCCAGCGAAATGCTGGATTTGTGTGATGAAATGGGCTTTTTGGTAATTGACGAAGCCTTTGATATGTGGAAGAAGAAGAAAAATAAATTCGATTACGCAAAAGAATTTACTGAATGGCATCAAAAGGATTTGCAGGCAATGATATTGCGTGACCGTAACCATCCTTCTGTTATTGCATGGAGTATTGGTAATGAAATACGAGAACAGTTTGACAGTACGGGAATAACGTTAACAAAAGTATTGGTTGATATTATAAAAAAGCTTGACCCCACAAGGCCAGTGCTTTCTGCTTTAACAGAAACATTGCCTGCGAAAAACTTTATTACTAAAGCAGGTGCATTGGATGTGCTGGGCTTTAATTATAAGGACTACGATTATAAATATTTGCCGGAACGATTTCCGGAGATGCCTTTTATAGCAACAGAAACTGCTTCTGCTATTGCAACCAGAGGTGTGTATAATAACAACTCAGACTCATTGCAAATTTGGCCGCCCGATTATAAACACCAGGATAGTTTTGATGGGGGATACAAAGATTTTACAGCACCCGCATATGACAATACCCACGCCTATTGGGGCACTACCCATGAAAAAAGCTGGCTGGCTGTTAAAAATAATCCACATATTTCTGGCGCCTTTGTATGGAGCGGATTTGATTATTTGGGTGAGCCCTTACCTTATCCCCAATTTCCTGCCCGCAGCAGTTATTTTGGTATTGTAGATTTAGCAGGTTTCCCCAAAGATGTGTATTACATGTATCAAAGCGAGTGGACGAATAACAATGTATTGCATCTCTTCCCTCACTGGAACTGGAAGAAAGGAGATACGGTGGATGTATGGGCGTACTACAATAATGCAGATGAAGTGGAATTGTTTGTGAACGACCGGCTTATTGGAAAAGGAATCAAAACAGATTCTACATTACATGTAAAATGGAGAGTTCCCTATGAGCCCGGCACCATAAAAGCAATTTCAAAACGGAATGGAAAAATAGTTCTGGTTAAACAGATTAAAACCGCCGGTGCGGCGGAAAAAATTGAACTGCTGGCAGATAGAAAAATACTAAAGGCCGATGGCAGTGATATCGTATTTGTTACAGCCCGAATAGTAGACAAAGACGGTAATCTTGTTCCGGATGCAAAGAATGAGATTCGTTTTTCTGTTGCGGGTGCAGGAATAATTGTGGGGACAGATAATGGTTATCAGGCGGATACTTTAACGCTTCAATCGCCAGTAAGAAATGCCTGGAATGGCTTAGTGGCAGCAGCCATAAAAACAACAACAAAAAAGGGAAATATTACATTGACAGCAATTTCTCAAAAACTTAAAAAAGCTGTTATCGTGCTGAACGCTGCATATTAAACGGGTAAATTTTACGCAATCGTTCCCGGTAAAAACTGTGTTTTAAATAGTAAAATCTTCCATCTTTATAGCGAAACCTTACATTTTTAAGAGATTCATGCTCACGTACTTTTATTGTGTATTGCAAAAAGTACGCATCAACTAACGATTTTAAAAATAGAACTGTTAATGAAACAGGTTTGGCTTGTCAATAAAGAACATGTATTTCCATTATTGGTTAATGGCAACACAAAAGCCAATTTCTCATTTTTGAGCTTACTTCTTTTTATTATTTTTTCATCCACTTTTCATTCTACCCAAGCGCAGGAAATTAATGCTGCAGATAATTATAAGAAAGTGGTAACGGAACGATCCGCTAAGATTATAGCTGTACTGCAGTTAAAAGATTCCAACCAATATAAAAAAGTGCTGCATGCCGTTGCCGGACATTATATTAATACCAACCAGATTCATGAAAGCTTTAACATAGAACTGGCAGCAATTAAAAAAGAAGACAAAGAAGAAGCTGCTACAAAAATAGCTGTAGCCGAAGCGGAAGCTGTAAAACTAAAAGCCCTTTCACAACTGCATACCAATTTTATAGCTGAATTAAAGAAAACAATTACTAACGAGCAGCTGGATAAAATTAAAGATGGAATGACGTATAAGATTTATCCCATCACTTATGCCGCTTACCAGGATATGTTACCCAATCTTTCAGTTGAGCAAAAACTGAAAATTGATGAATGGCTTAAAGAGGCCAGAGAACTTGCCATGGATGCTGAATCTGCCGAAAAGAAACATGCTGTTTTTGGAAAATATAAGGGGCGTATCAATAATTATTTATCTGCTGCCGGATATGATTTGAAAAAGGAAACAGAAGCATGGCAACAAAGAATCAAAGAACGCGAAGCCGAAAAAAACAAAAAACAGCAAGCAACTAAGTAAATACGAACTGAATTTATCAAAAAGTAAAAAACCAAATGCTATATGAATTGTCTGCGACTGCCTAAACTGCTATTAACGCTGTTGTTTTGTTGTATCAGCGTTATTGTTTTTGCGCAAGAAAGAACCATCAGTGGTAAGATTACTGATCAAAGTGGCAAGCCTGTTGAAGGTGCCAGTGTAAAAGTAAAAAATTCTACTAGAGGTACCAGTACCAATGCTGAAGGTGTTTTTTCATTGAGTATTCCGCAGGGAGAACCGGTAATCAGCGTATCGCATGTAGGCTTTAGAAGCTATGAGGCAAAGGTAGGCAGCGGTTCAACCTTTAATGTGCAACTGGCATCGTCAGATAAAACATTAGATGACGTAATAGTTGTTGGTTATGGCAGTAAGAAAAGAGTGAATATACAAGGTTCAGTTGCTACTATTAAAGCAGCAGAAATTGAAGATATTCCTGTAGCTAACTTGCCTTCTTCACTGGTGAACAGATTGCCTGGTGTGGGAATCAACTTCAGTTCTGGTAAGCCGGGTTCAACCACAACTATAAATATTCGTAACTCAACCACCTTTCCGGGAGCACCTACGGGTGTAACCAATCAACCATTAGTTGTTATTGATGGTATTATTTCCAACCCTACACAATGGTCTCAAGCTCCCAATGCTGATTGGTTAGAAAATTTGGACGCCAGCCAGATTGAAGATATCACTTTTCTGAAAGATGCTTCTGCTGCTATTTATGGTGCTGCTGGTGCAAAAGGTGTTGTTTTGATTACAACCAAAAAAGGTAAAGCTGGAAAACCCAGGATTTCTTATTCTGGTTATTATGGTGTTTCAACCCCTACAATAAATCCTGAAACGTTATCTGCTTATGAACATGCAAAATTTTTAAATAATGGGTATGAACTTACAGGTGCTCCATTGAACCAGCGGTTTTCGCAGGCCGATCTGGACTCACTGCGTGGTATTAAAGATGAATCGTGGTTTGATTATTTCTGGAGAAATGGTAAAGTACAGCGCCATACCATTAACGTGTCTGGCGGTACCGATAAGGTTACTTTGTTTGCAGGTGGCAGTTACTTTAATGAAAAAGGTAACTATGGTGATGTGTCTGTAAACAAATACAGTTTCAGATCGGGTATGAACGCTACTATCATTGATGGACTGACAGCTTCCGTAACTTTTGCCTCTGATTTTAATCAGGAAAAAAGTAATACCTGGAAAAATGCAGATGTGAACGCTGACAACACCACTACCCGTGCATTGCTTTTAACCCCTAAATGGGTGCCTGTTGAAATTGGTGGCAAGCCGGTAGGATTTGGTGGTAATGCTGCACCCAACAATAGTACTGGTAATCCGTGGAGTTTATTGGGTATTCAGAACTCAGGCTCTTACAGGGATAATAAATCTCAGGGGCTTGCTGTAAATGCGTCTATTGAATGGAAGCCCAAATTTGTGAAAGGGTTAGCTGCAAGAGTGCAGTATGGTAATAACAACCGGACCAACGAGGCTAAGGGTTATTACCCTGCATACCTTGTTTACCAGTTTCTGCCCAGGGGTCAAAATGGTTTATTGTATTCCAATATTCCACAAACAACTCCCACACGCAGGGTAACCAGCCAGGCCGACCAGATTGAAGAAGGTAACACTACCGCTAAGAACTATCAATTTATAACTACATTATCGTATGCCAGAAAGTTTGGGGAGCATGATGTGGATGCGATGGTAGGTTTTGATCAGAGTGAAGCTGACAGCCGTAATATTTTATTAAGTAAAACCAGTCAGATAGTGCAAGGAGTAGATGAATTTTGGGCATTTAGTAATGATCCTTCAACATTGGCAAGCATACAGGATGCTTTTAGAAACCCGCAGTATTTCAGAAATGCTAAGCGTTCATATCTGGGCCGCTTCAATTACTCATTTAAGAACAAATACTTTTTTGAGTTTATAGGCCGGGCAGATGCTTCTGTAAACTTTACTCCGCAAAACAGATGGGGCTTCTTTCCAACGGTGGGTTTTGGCTGGAAGGTGAGTGATGAAAAGTTTTTCTATAATGTGGGCTTTGTAAACAATCTGAAATTAAGACTCAGCTACGGATTAGTGGGAGAGGATAGAGTAGGAAATCGTTTATGGGAATCGAGATTTACACAAACAACCGGTATGTTGTTTGGAGGGGTTAATAATGGCGGTTTGGATCCAAACATTTATCCCAACGCAAATATTACTTGGGAAAAAGCAAGAAACATCAATTTTGGTATTGACGCTGCTTTCCTGAATAATAAAATCAATTTCACTTTTGATATTTACCAGCGCTATTCTTACGATGGTTTTGATACGTATTCCGCCAGTGTATTTCCTCCAACAGCCGGTATTCCTCCACCAGTGATTAACTATGGCCGTCATTTAAGCTGGGGTACTGAATTTTCTGTAGGCTACCGCGCCAAATTTGCTAAAGACTGGGGCTTTAATGTGGATGCTAACTTTGGATGGAGCAATAGCCAGTTACTGCAGTCGTTTTATAACGAGGCTTTATTGGGAACCTACAGTCCGGATCAATTAGATATTTTAATTGGCCGTGACCCAAGAAGATATAATGGAACCAATAAAGGGTATATCGCAAAAGGCATCCTTCGCACACAGGCAGAAGTGGATGCGGTGCTGGCTAAAAACCCAAATTACCTGATTGGTGGCGCCAAGCCACAGGTAGGGTTTATGGATTTTGAAGATGTGAATGGTGATGGTCAGATAAATGATAATGATATTACCACCATGTTTAATCGTACCAGCCCGGTTATCGGATTTGGTATTACATTCGGAGTTACCTATAAAGAGTTCAAATTACAAACCAATATGAACTTATCAATTGGTGGTAAGCGGGTGTATGACAGTGAAGCAAGAAAAGTGCCGACCACTACTCAAAACGCTCCGGCTTTCTGGGCTGATAACTGGACTCCTGAAAACCCCAATGCAAAATACCCAAGAGCGGATGCACCATTGGCCCGTGAAAATTCAACTTTCTGGGCGGTAAACGGAACACAAAGCCGTATTAACAATGCAGTACTTTCTTACCAGATGCCAAAACGTATTGCATCTAAACTGAGAATACCAGACCTGAGAGTGGTACTTACAGGTACAAACCTTTGGAATATTATTAATCCACTGAAGTATAAAGATCCTTATACATCAAGCTTTGATGTATATCCAACCCTCAGAACAATTTCTGTAGGTATAAATGCAAGTTTGTAAGGATTAAAATTGCTTGTTAATAACAAAACTTAAATTATGAGATATATTATAAATACAGGTCTTAAACTATTTGCAACTGTTGTTATAATCAGTACGGTTTTAGCATCCTGTAAAAAAGACGATGAGTTTTTTGATATTGAAGACCCCCAGGGTATAGATTCACAAATCTGGAACGACGAAGGAGCTGTTGGGTTGTTTTTGAACAGAACTTATGGTCTTATAATTCCTCAGTGGCCCGCACCTGGTACGGCGCCGGGCAATATTCACATCACTTCAGATGAAATGAATGGTGGTAATACGGCGTTATTGTATGGAACGCTGGTAGAAAATTCTATTACTGATATTGGTACAGCTAATAATATTACCAATAACCGGTATTTTGATATTCGCCGCTGTAACCTTGCTTTACAAGGATTGGATACCAGTATTATTGCACCTGCCACCCGTAATTTACTGAAAGGACAATTTTTCTTTTTAAGAGCGTATACATATTTCCGCCTTGTTAATTTGTACGGTGGTGTGCCTTTAATTTTAGAAGCACAGGAATTAACGGCAGAAGGCGTACCATCGGTACCCCGTGCCAAAACAAGTGAATGTATTGCTGCAATTGTAAAAGATCTGGATTCTGCTGCGGCTAACTTGCCTGCTGTTTGGACGGGTAATGATATTGGTCGCATCACCAGAGCTACTGCAATGGCTATGAAAGGGAAAGTGCTAATGTACTGGGCAAGCCCTCAATTTAACCCTACCAATATTGCCAGCCGTTGGGAAGATGCCTATCAGGCTAATCTGGCTGCTTACACGCAGGGGGGGGCGGATGGTTATATCTTATTAGCCAACTATGCAAATATTTTTACTACCGAAGATCACCGGGAGGTAATGCTGGTAAGAAAATACAATACCAACCGCGACCTGGGTACCAATATTGAAGCAATTACAAGACCTCAGTCTGAAACACAGGGAACCAGTGGTTCTTTTCAACCCACCTGGAACCTGGTACAGGCTTATACCATGAACAATGGCTTACCAATTTCGCATGCTTCTTCAGGCTATACTTTAAATCAATTCTGGCTCAATCGCGACCCAAGATTTGAAGCAACTATTTCTTACAATGGTGCTGCATGGCCATTAAGCAGTAAAGCCACCCGCCGTCAATGGCAATACACCGGAGTGCTGGATGAGCCTTCTGGTACGATCGTTACCGGATTTTATAATAAACGTTTTTGTAATACCACACTAACCCCCACACAGGTGGTGTACAATTCAAACTCTGGAGGCGGTAATGGAATGGATTGGATAGAAATGCGTTTTGCTGAAGTGGTATTGAACCTGGCAGAATGCGCTAACGAAACCGGTCGCTTAACAGAAGCAAAAGATAATGTAAGACGAATACGGCAGCGGGCTGGTATAGTAGCTGGTTCTTTTGATTATGGATTGAGCGTGGCAACAGATGCGGCTTCTATGCGTACATTAATCTTAAACGAAAGAATGGTGGAGTTTGCCATGGAAGGTAAAAGAAACTTTGATTTAAGAAGAACCCGTAATCTGAACCTGATTACAGCTAGACAATCATTAAAGTTTGCACCTAAGTCGCCCTATTTTGCCGGAACAGGAACCACACCCGGAAGAATATACCTGGATATGCCGAATGCACAAGGTATTAAACCAAGAGATACGGCAAATCTTAACAACCCATCTGTACAGGCCGCCATATTTGGGGCACCAACAATTGCATCTATTGAAGGATCTAATGTTATTAGTATTCCTGCTAAATATTATTTCTATGCATTGCCCAATTTCTTCAGCCAAAATAGTTTTGTAATACAACAAACTGCCGGTTGGATTAATGGCACATTTGATCCCTTACAATAATTAACGATACAAAATGACTAGTATGAAAAAATATATAATTGGCATGTTTGTTTTAGCGGGTTGCTTTGCTGCCTGCGAAAAAAAAGTTGACCCTATTGATACGTACTTTGTAACCGTTGATTATAAAAGCAGCGGCCCAAAGTTTCTTACGGGAGATGTGGAAGTAAACCCTAAAGACAGTATTTACCTGGATTTTACCATTACTTCATTAGATGATATGGCATATGTGGAGATACAAAAAAATGGAGTTCGTGTAGATACCTTCCGACTGAATAATACTGTAGATAAAAGAAAGTTTTCTTTGGTAAAAGGCTATAGTGCAGACAGTGCTGCAGGTAGTTATACCTATCGGGTGCTGGCAAGAAATGAAAGAGCTGTTTTTATGGGGGATGGCGGAAAAGACATTACTGTAACCGTTAAGCCCGATTTTGATTTTTGGAGCTATCGTATTGTACAAGTGCCGGATAGTGTTAACAAAACAAATAATTGCTATTATTCAACTACAGAAGGTAAGGTATATAGTTATACAACCGGTGGGGCCAATTCTGCAAAAATAGATTTTGGTTATTATTGGGATACTACCGGCCGTGGCACTGCCAGTACTACAGACGATTTAAAACACACTATCTATTCTTTAAGCGCTGCACAGCCACAATTAGGGTTTTACGATATTAACTCATGGACAAAGAATGTAACCCTCTTAAAGAAAATGCCCACATCAGTAAATTTTGTTACGGGGCTTACTTCTGCCGGAGCTATACAAACATTAATAGGCGGTAATATGACATCGGGTACCGCGGCTAAGGTTACAACTGTTTCTACTACGGGTGGCAGTAACGTAATTGGTTTTAAAACGGCTGCCGGTAAATTTGGTGCTATTCTGATACGCTATGTAAACGGAGATTCTCCCAATAAAGAAACACAGATAGAAGTAGATGTGAAAGTGCAGAAATAATAGATTTTTATAAATTAAGCTTTTTGGTTTTTTTCATACAAAGGTCACCGTCCAAATAAAAAGAGAAAGTGATAAGCTTTCTCTTTTTTAATATTGATTGTTGCTGCTATTATTGCTATCCTTGTTAACACTGCTGAATAGTTGTTTGCTGTAAAAGTGCTTGCGACGCAACGATGCCCAATCGGAGCGTTGGGGCTGGTATCTTAAAAAAATAAAAACATTTTATGGTGAGTGGTTTAAAAAAATTAATAGCATTACCGGTAGTGTTGTTTGTTGCTGTAACTGCCTTTGCCCAATACCCCGATATTCCGGCAGATGTGCAACGGGCTTCCGACTCTTTAATGAATGCGGCCCGCAAACGGTCAGACAGTGCATGGGCTGTTGCATTACCCATTATTGATAAAGAAGCAAGGGAAGGGAAGCCTTTTATTCCATGGGCTTCTCGGGTGGATGAGTTACCGCAGGCAACTATTCCTGCATTTCCGGGTGCAGAGGGTGGTGGCAAATTTAGTTTTGGCGGCCGTGGGGGTAAAGTAATTGTGGTAACCAATTTAAACGATGCCGGTGAAGGA
>JANRMC010000188.1:0-10296 GCA_033761915.1 Flavihumibacter sp. | reverse complement strand
AAAAGAAACGCCATATGATCTGCCTGATGAATCCTTGGTTTTGCTGAATGTTCATTCTATGAAGAGTGATACTATCGATTTCAATACTAAAATAATTATTAATTTTTGGGCTTCTTGGTGTAAGCCCTGTTTAAAAGAACTTCCTTATTTTGATAGTTTATCAAAATTAAATGACGATAATTTTAGAATGATACTAATTTCATTTGAGTCTCTATCAATTCAAAAAATTTTTTTATCAAAGAAGGATGCAGGGAATTATTTTCTAGGCGACTCTAGTCAATTTTTTAAGTCACCAGACGTTTTACCGTTAACTCTTTTTATAGAAAATCATAAAGTTGTGGAAGAGTTTTACGGGGTAAAAAAATGGGATACAATTGTTCCTAATTTTTTGCTTAGGAAACCATAGTGTACTGTCTAATGTTACAATCACCATACATTATTATAATCACCGCATCATGCTTTTATAACCGTAAGTACTTTTTTAAAAGATTAGAAGGTTGTGCTGTTTTACCTATAAAAAACCTAATCAAGTGCTTTTTTATATATTGATTTAGTAATTCCGGTTACGTTGCAACGATGAGGCATCTTTTAAGCATGCCTGTTACGAACGGGTAAGCCGAAAACCGGATAGAGTAGGCGTAATTTTTAAAAGTATAGTTATGAAAAATAATATTTTTTATTTTTGCCTAATCAGCGTGACTTTATTTTCAATTAGTTGTACTAAGACGTCAACTCCTGATCCTTCAAATTATGAGCCTATTTCTCAAAAAAAAAGCATTCAGAGTTTGAATGAAAAAAGATCAATGACTTCAAGAGTTGATGCCAATTTTAACCTTCGTGAACTTAGTCCTGATGAATACAGGGGATTGAATTTGCCAAGTTTTGAAACTATTGAAGAAGCAAAAGAGTACTTAGCTTATATTACCAACGAGGTAAATACAAATTTTGGTGGTCAATCGGATTTGGTTCATATTGTTAATGAAATCAATCTGCCAAGTCCTGACAAAAATTGTACTGGCGCAGGAACATATCATGCTGTTTTACATGGTTCAGGTGGTATGTTTTCTAATTTTAATGCTTATTTTAAAACAAGCAGTTCATCAATAACAACTGCTGATTTTCATACAACTGGTACAAATTTGGGTTGGTCATGGAGTCAGCTTGGTTCATCATTAAATGGATACTCTGGCTGCACTTATGGAACAATTACATGGGGTGTAGAAATTGGAGGTGTTGTTTTTGGATATACTCAAAATTATCATTTTAGCTATACCATAAATCCATCAAATTGTACTATAGTTTGGACTCAGGCAACAGGAATTTGTAATTCTGCCATAATGTAAATTACATGAATAAGTATTTAAGGTAAATTATAATTATTATTTTAATTGGGCTGTTATTGGTTGCTTTGGAGTTCATTATAATGAATGAAAATACTTCTCAACAGTTTAAAGACAAAATTGAAAAGCAATAAGTTTATGATAAAGGTTTCCCTGCTCCTGTTTTTTGCACTTGTTTTTCATCAAGCAAACTCACAAAGCCTGAATTCTTTTTCAAAAAATGTTTTTGAAATTATCCGGCAGCGAGATACCGCTAACGTCTTTACAATTTTTTTTAATCCTGAAAAGGATAAAAGTATATTGGCCGGCAGTAGTCCTTCTTCTCTTGTGATGGAAACAAATAATGCTGGATTAAACGAGTTTCAAAAAAGAGCTAAGAATGAGTTTGTTAAGATGATTGAAAAAGGCACTAATCTGGGGATTGACTGGAGTATAGCTGATATGGAAGGCTACGAATTCTCTGTATTATATAACGATCAGTTAAAGCTGCCAATGGGAAAAGGAACCATCAAAGTGAAAAGCAACCGGAATACTTATTTTATTGAAATTAAAAGCATGGTTGAATTGGAAGAAAATGGTTGGAAAATTCTCGCCATAGATATCATAAAATGATATTGTGTATTCTTTTTTAAGCTGCTGATATATAAAAACTCAGCAGCTTTTTATTTCTGCTATTGATTGTGGGCTTATATAACAACGGCCTCAATGCGATTGCATGCATCTTGTGCTGGTATCACCGAGGCTTATTTATATCTCATAGCCCAAGTGTGTGACACAAGGATGCTGCCACAACGCACTACTGCTGGTCCACAAAAAAATGACTTCTTACTGCATCCAATTTTGTTATACATTAGTTGCTGTATTTATTTTACATGAACCAGCGACAACTACTCTATCAAATTGCACTCACCCATGTGCCGGGTATTGGGCCGGTACAAGCCAAATTATTATTGGAATGTTTTGGCTCTGCAGCAGCCATTTTTGCTGCCAAAAAAACGAATCTTGAAAAAGTAGAAGGTATTGGTGCTGTAAAAGCAACAGCCATTAAAAATTTTGATGCTTACAAAAAGGCAGAAGCTGAAATTTTGTTTATTGAGAAATACAAAATCACACCGCTCTTTATTACAGATGAAACGTACCCACAAAAGTTGCGTACCTGTACAGACGCACCCATCTTACTTTATTACCGGGGTAAAGCCAATTTAAATGCTGCCAAAATAGTGGCCATTATTGGTACCCGCAACAGAACCGATTATGGCAAGCAGCTTACAGAAAACCTGGTTAAAGAATTAGCTGCTGCAAATGTAACCATTGTAAGCGGTCTGGCTTTTGGTGTGGATGCCGCGGCGCATAAAGCAGCCGTTAAAAACCAATTGCCCACCATTGGGGTGCTGGCGCATGGTTTAGATACCATCTACCCATCTGAACATACCAGTCTGGCAAAAGATATTATTAAGGCTGGCGGTGGCTTGCTTACAGAGTACGGACAAAAAACAAAACCCGACAAACATAATTTTCCTACACGTAACCGCATTGTGGCTGGCATGTGCGATGCTACTGTAGTCATTGAAACAGATATCAAAGGGGGCAGTATGATTACGGCCTCACTGGCCGGAGCATACAAAAGAGATGTGTTTGCATACCCCGGCCGGGTAGGAGATACAAAAAGTGCCGGTTGTAATTACCTGATACAACATCAAAAAGCGCAACTCATTCAATCTGCCAACGATTTGTTGCAGGCCATGGGATGGTTACAGCCAGCAAAAAAACCTGCAAAGCAGCAACGCGAATTATTTATTCATCTGACAGAAGCAGAAAAAAAAGTGGTGGCACTGTTGCAAAGCAATGAAGCGTTGCATGTGGATGTGATAAACTCATTAAGCACTTTAACCAGCAGCGAAGTGGCTGCGGCCCTGCTGAATCTGGAACTGCAGAACGTAGTAGCATCCCGGCCTGGTAAACAATACGCCTTACTGTAAAACGTATTCAATATTGTATTAAACCATATACCGGCACAGCCATCTAACCATTCCTTTTTGTTAACTTGCTATACCTTACAACAAACTTATAATTATGAAAAAAATTCTGGCCACTGTAACCCTTCTGTTTTTTTGCGCTGCAACGGTATTGCAAGCACAGGAAAAAGAAGATAAGCTGGATTTACCCGGCGATAACCTGAATCTCTATGCTGTGCTTAAACTCTTTCAGGAATCTGAAACACTGGAAGGATTTGAGAAAAAGTTAAACGAAGAAGATAGTAAGATAAATAATCTTGATCTGGATGGCGATGATAAAACTGATTACATTAAGGTAGTGGACAATCTGGATGGAGATGTGCATACCATTGTATTGCAAGTGGCTGTAAGTGCCAACGAAACACAGGATGTGGCAGTGTTTACGGTACAAAAAAATGATAAAGGAGGTGTGGAAATACAATTAGTGGGCGATGAAGATTTGTATGGTAAAGACTATATTATTGAACCTAATATGGAAGGTGCTGGTGATAAAGCAACAGAAACCCCTAACCCGGGTTTTACCGGTAATACCAAAGTGATAAATAATGAAAAAGTAGTGGTGCAACAAACCACCACCGTTCAAATTTCTGCCTGGCCTATTGTACGGTTTATTTTTTTACCTACGTATATAGTCTGGCATTCTCCCTGGTATTGGGGTTATTATCCTCCTTACTGGCATCCGTGGAGACCACACTACTGGCACTTTTACTGGGGTTATCATTCTGGCTGGTATTGGCATTACCATGGCCATTATCGTCGTTGGCACTACCATCGTTACCCGCGTTGGAATGCCTTTTACTACAATGGCCGCCGCTCACACTCGGTAATTGTAATTAACAGAAGAAGAGATGGCCTTTACAGAAATACTTATTCAAGACCCGATTCTCGTAAAGATGGGCTGGCGCTGTATAATAAAACAAAACCGGTTAACAGGGTACCCTCTGATAAACCCAATGTACGCCCTACAAATCCAACACGCCCAGCAGTGCCTAACAAAAAACCAACCTCACCTAATACAAGACCAATTACCAAACCGCCGGTAAACAGGCCATCAACAAGACCTGTAACACCACCAACACGGCCCGCAGTAAGACCCGCACCCAAACCAGCGGTAAGGCCCACTGCAAGGCCAGCCACTACAACAACCAGCAAAACAAAAAATTAAAATATAAAAGGGAAGCATTGCTTCCCTTTTATATTTATTCTTTTATTAAATCTCTTATTACAACCGAGGATGCTACTGCGCCAAATACCGCCGGCAGGTAAGAAATAGTACCATAGGCCGATTTTTTATACGGGGTTCCTTTGGTAAGCATGAGGCTTTCTTTAATAGGAGCTTCAGGAGAGAAAACAACTTTAATGCCTTTACGTATCTGGTGTTGCTTTAAGTACTTTCTTACCTGTTGTGCAAAGGGGCAGTTATAGGTTTTAGAAATATCTACCACCTTTAATTGGGTGGGGTCTAACTTGGCGCCTGCACCCATACTGCTTACAATGCGTAAGCCTTTTTCATAAGCTGTTTTTATAAATGTAATTTTTGGGGTAACACTATCTATGGCTTCCAGCACATAATCTGGCGATGCGGTTAACTGGCTTAACACCATTTCCGGATTAATAAACTCTTTTATAATCGTCAGGTCCATTTCCGGATTAATGGCTTTTAAACGCTCAGCCATAATCGCTGCTTTTGATACACCGTGGTTAGTAGCTAAAGCCGGCAACTGGCGGTTGCGGTTGGTGGGGTCTACCACATCTCCATCAATAATGGTCATTTTACCAACACCGGCTCTGGCAATAAATTCAGCAGCATAAGAGCCTACACCACCCAGCCCCACTACCATAACGTGGCTGCGGGTAAGTTTAAGTAAAGCCGTTTCTCCAATTAACAGTTGTGTTCTCGATAGCCATGAAATATCAGTTGTCATAACAAAGCAGTAAAATTTTTAAAAACAGTTTGCGCATTTTTTTGCAGCTGCAAACTAAGCGAATTTATATCAGTTGATAAAGCCTGCGCCGCCCAGTTGTAAATGGTTTCTATTGTAATAGCGGCATCATCCGTTTCCAAAAAAAACTGGTGTGCTGGTATTGTTTTTAATGCCTGCTGTACAGATGGCCGATGCAATGCTTTACCAAAAGAAAGATAATAACCCTTTTGTAAAATTTGATTGGCCAATACCTGGTTTTTTGCATAGCCATGAAAAACTACCGGCACCTGCATGCCTGCTTCATCCAATAAAGCCAGTACTTCCTGCCAGGCTCTTACACAATGTATAATTACCGGCTTATTTACTTGATTGGCCAGTAACAATTGCTGCTTAAATACCGTTTGCTGCAGGGTAAAAGATGTATCACAAATTTTATCAAGTCCGCACTCACCCACGGCCCAAACATTTTGCTGCTGCAATGTTTTTTGCAACAACGCTAACTGCGGTTGCCAATTATTAGTAATATACCATGGGTGCAAACCGGCACTGTAAAAACCTGTGCTGCCAATATTTTCAAAATTAGCATACACGCTTTGCAGCACCACCTGGCCGGGGCTTGTAAAATTGTTATGGCTATGCAGGTTAAAATACAAAGGCTGGGTTTTTGTTTGACAATATTAATTAACCCCTGCTAATGCAAATAATTTTTTGTTACTGGCAGCAGAATATAAATGGAGCATCGTTCCGCCTTAAAGGGCGGACACTTCAACTATGGTAAAAGACATAAGGCATAGGTTTTATGGCCTTGCACCCTACACCTTACAGCTGCTGCCATTTCATCTGTATACGTGTGCGACGCAACGATGCCGCCACAGGTTACCACAGCTGGTTACCCAATAAAATAATTGCCACGCAACCAGCCCGTATATTTGTTTACTGCTAATAATTAAACCGGCACCAATGAAGAAGTATGCACTATTGTTTTTATTATTTATCACTTGTTGCGTTGTACATGCGCAACGCGATAGTGGTTATTTTGCCTCTTTTGACGGGGTTAAAATTTATTATGAAACAATGGGGCAGGGCCGCCCTGTATTGCTTTTGCATGGGTTTACCAACCGTGGGGCCGATTGGAAACGAAAGCCTTTGTGCGATAGTTTGGTGGCCCGGGGCTACCGGGTGATATTGCCAGATTTGAGAGGTAACGGAAAATCGGGCCAGCCACTAAGAGCCGATGGTTATGCCAATGATGCCGAAGCAAAAGACCTGCAGGGCCTGGTACGTTTTCTTAAAATAAAACGGTACGATGCTATTGGATACTCCCGCGGATCTATCATACTGGCCCGCTTACTGGTTACTGATAAACGCTTACAAAATGCCGTGCTGGGCGGGATGGGTGCCGACTTTACCAACCCGCAATGGCCACGGCGTATTGCCTTTTATAAGGCATTGATATATGATACCGTGAAGGGGTTTGATGATTTCAGGAAATACATAGCCAGCAAGGGTTTGAGCCCAACCACCCTGGCCTGGCAACAGCTGCACCAACCCAGCACCAGCAAGGAAAGTTTAGCAACTGTAAAACAAAAAGTATTGGTTATTTGTGGCAACCAGGATGCGGATAATGGCACGGGCGAAAGCCTGCAGCAATTGATACCGGGGGCTGTTTTTAGTACCGTGCCGGGCACGCATAACAGTGCATGGGGTGGGGTTGATTTTGCAAAAACAATCATTGATTTTTTGCAAAAAAACGGTGGCAAAAAGCAATAGTACTGCCGGGTAACGGCAACAGAAAATATCGTAATTCTCCCAATGAGAGAGTACTTATTCACCAGTTATTCAAAATATTTTTTTTGTGAAAATTTTATTTTTAAATGAGAATAAGAAATGCCCTATATTTATTCCTGATAATTAGAAAAAACAACCCATTAACATTCTAAAAAACTAAAAACATGGCAACAAAAAAAGCAGCCAAAAAAGCAGCAAAAAAAGCCGCTCCAAAAAAAGCAGTAAAGAAAGCAGCTCCTAAAAAAGCCGCAAAAAAAGCAGCCCCTAAGAAAGCCGCTAAGAAAAAATCTGCACGTAAACCAAATGCCGCTTTCATGAAAGCGTTAACACCCAGCGCAGATTTAGCAGCAGTAATTGGTAGCAAACCTGTACCACGTACAGAAGTAGTTAAAAAATTATGGGCTTATATTAAAGCAAATAAATTACAAGACAGCAAAAACAAACGCAACGTAAATGCTGATGCTAAACTGAAACCCATTTTTGGTGGTAAAGCACAGGTATCTATGTTTGATATGGCTAAGTTAATTTCTAAGCACCTGAAGTAATAACAGGTTGGCACATAAAAAAAGGGCATCTTTTCAGATGCCCTTTTTTATTGCTGAATATTTTTATTTTTTATTAGTCTCAGAACGGCCATTATAGCTGATGGCAGAACGGTTGGTAAGTGTAACATGTAAACGTGCTGTACCATTATCGTAAAAGGTAAAGATCATTGATTGCACCTCTTTATAATCATTGGGTTTAATGGTTACCAGCCAGGCCCCCTTTTTATTTTGTGTTTTTGTTATTTCAAAATTGGTGGTTTCAAAACCTAAGGGGTTTTGGTTGCTGTAAGCTGCTGCCCCGGAAAACGAACGTCCTATATAAGGCAGGTATACTACCAGTTTTTGTCCGCTTGCCTGCACGGTGTACCTGCCATTTACAATTGTAGAGCGACCCGATTGGGGTTGCACATCAGTGGCTGTATATAGCCATTCATTAGCTGTAATGGCTTGCTGTAAAGCGGGGTTATTAAACACGCCGGGTGCTGCAGCTTCTTTTGCTGGCCCGCAACCAGCCATTACTAAGCTAAGTAATATAACCTGCACCAGCAGGCCAAATATAGAGAAGCGTTTGTTGGGCATACAATAAGTTTTACCAAATGTAAGACTCTTAAAAAATATTGGCAGAACGAATGTTTTAATCAACGGTCTTCCACTACTAAACAAAGGACCTTTTAATGAGTAACAGAATTATTATCTTGCTACTGTTCAATTTTATTTTCTAAATGGAGCAGCCTGAAAAAATCGGCCTCATTCATTTCAATGACAGCACCGGGTAAAAGGTTGCCTAACTCAATTTCTTCTATGGCAATTCTTATAAGCCGTACACAGCGGCTTTTTACAGCTGCCAGCATTTTGCGCACCTGCCTGAATTTTCCTTCTGTTAAGGTTAACTGCAACCAGGTGTAGTCTATGTAATTATTAAGTGTATAATGTGAGGTAAAACTGAAAACAGGCGGCTCAATAATTTTAACATCGCAGGGCAGCGAGGTATAATATCCTCCGCCACGCGAAGGCATGGTAACACCCGTTTGTAATTGCTGCAATTGCTCGGTATTTATTTGGTGTTTTACCAATGCCAGGTACACTCTTTTATGCGGTGTACTGCTTTCAAACAACAGCTTTGTGATTTTTTTATTGGTGGTTAATAATAATAAGCCCTCCGAATGATTATCAAGCCGCCCAACAGCATGGGTGCCTGGCGGAAAGGGAAAATTAATTTGTGTAAGCAAACCCACATGATGGGTGCTTACAAACTGTGAAACCATATTGTATGGTTTATGCAAAACAAAATAGCGATGCTGTGTTGGTTGAGTAGTATCTGTTTGCAAGGGTTTTTTACTTGTGCTGCAATTTAAGGGTTGCAACAGAATTAACGGGGCTATATTATATTGTTATTATGAATAAAAATACCCAGTGCTGGCGTTTGCAAACCTGCTACCTTCAAATAAGCAAACCTTTTTGTAAACCAATTAAATTGAAATTTTATGGACAACAAAAACAAAGCTGCTGAAGCAGCGCAGGACTGGACGGACAAATTAGAGAATAAAGTAGAGGAAGTGAAAGACAAAGCAGAAGAAGTTTGGGATAAGGTGGAAGATAAAGCGGAAGAAGTATTTGATGCGGCTAAAGAAAAAGCAGGTGAGCTGGCCGAAGGGGCTAAAAACCTTTGGAACAAACTGGTAGACAAAATTGATGGCGATGAAGGACCACAAAACCCCGAAAAGTAATTAAAGGAGCCGAAAGGCTCCTTTAAGATTTTAAAGCTGTTATGGCAACAATTACTATTAATAAATTTTTTTAGCCGGAAAATAAACTACTGCCTTTCAAGGTGTTTATAAAAGTTAACTGATATGGCTTTATTAGTTTCTGCCAATAGTTTTTTAAACAGATAAGTTTAGCTTACTTTAGAGTACATAGGGTATTAATTTTTTTGGATGAGGTTTTTTTTATTACTGCTTATGGCTTTTGCAGCCAATGCTATGGTTGCGCAAAACTGTCCGCCTAATATCGACTTTGAGTCGGGTACTTTTGATGGATGGCAGTGTTCTATTGGCAATACTGAGGTAATAAACGGAAAGAATGTCATCAATCTCATTCCTTCTCCACCAGAAAAAAGAAGACACGAATTAATTACAAAAAACGATGCCCCATTATTGGATGTGTATGGACAGTTTCCACGTCTTTGTCCGTATGGTGGCAACTATTCAGTAAAATTGGGCAATGAATCTGTGGGGGCACAGGCAGAAGGTATTTCGTATACGTTTACATTGCCGGCCACAACAGATACGTTTACGTTTACTTATTTCTATGCAGTGGTTTTTGAAGACCCACGCCATAGTCTGGAGCAACAACCCCGTTTTTTTGTTACTGCTTATGATGTTGAAACCGGTGCCATTGTTAGCTGTGCTTCTTTTGATTATGTATCAAACGGCACCCTGCCGGGTTTTCAACGGTCTCCGGCAAACCCCAACGTAATGTTTAAAAACTGGTCTCCCGCATCATTACAGTTTGCTGGTTTAGCTGGCCGCACGGTACGATTAGAATTTAAAACAGCTGATTGTACAATTGGTGGTCATTTTGGATATGCGTATCTGGATGTGGCGCAGAATTGTACCAATATCTTATCAACTGCGCCCTATTGCCGGGAAACCAATTCTCTTTTGCTGAATGCACCATATGGTTT
>JANRMC010000187.1:0-32473 GCA_033761915.1 Flavihumibacter sp. | reverse complement strand
TCCGCAAATAAAACGCTAATTGATACGATTTTAATAATAAACAAAAAGAATTCATATCCACGAATTTTTTTTGAAAACCCAAAGGAAACTAATTACAAAAGAATTGTTTATTTATTAAATGACAGTGCTATGCTTGTTTATTAAATTTACTATTTTGTAATATTAGGTAGTAAAAAATAAAAAACTCTCCCCACAGGGGCAATGTCTCAAAGAAGTTGGGATTTATTTTATTGATAAAAGAATTTATTTACAGGGCTGTTTTTCAGCCCCTAACTCGTCGTAGTTTGTAATTAATCTTAAAAAACGTTACTCGGTGTACGGCTGTGCCTGCGCCGTATTTTTTTTGTAGCTTTCAGCTACGTATTTAAAAATGCCGGATAGTTATACCATAAAAGATCAGTTTGAGAGCTATTTTTTGACATTTCAAATTGTAGCATGGATGCATTTATTCACCAGAAAGCGTTAGAGCGATGTGGTAGTGTAGCTGAAAGCTACAAAAACAGCGTAGACACAGCCTACGCTGAGTGAGGGGGTGGAATAAGTTATTTTGGTTTCCACTGGTTGGCCCGGATATTTTTAGCAGCAAGAGACACGGTTTCAGCAATACGCTGGTTGCGTGTCTCTTCTTTTTTGGCGCTTAATATCCATTGCAATATTCCTTGTTTGGTGCTTTTAGGAAATGCTTCAAAATTTGCAGCCGCTGTTTTATTTTTTTGAAAAGCTTTCATTATATCTGCCGGGTATTCTAAGGCATCCACTGCATCCAGCGCTGTCCAGGTGCCGGTTTTTTTTGCCAGCTCAACCATGGCAATGCCGGCGGGCATTAGCAGGCCGGCTGCTTCCAGTTTGGCAATGCGCTGTTTGTTTAATGCACTCCATACGCTCTTGGGTTTGCGCTTAGAGAAAAATAGCAAAAAGCTTTCTGCATCTCTTTTATTGGGTTTGCTGTCAATCCATCCAAAGCACAAAGCTTCTTCAACCGCTTCATCGTAATACACACTGGGTGTGCTGCTTTCTTTCTTATAAATAATGAGCCAGCAGTTTTCTTTTACGGCATGGTTTTTTAAAAGCCAGCGCCGCCAGGCCTTGCGGTCTTTGGCATAAAATTCTTCAGGTGCTTGTACTGCTTTGGCCATAAAATAATTTATTACCGGTAATGCGCTATTAAATGTTAGATCAGCAATTCCACAGTTAAAGTGTGCGACGCAACGGCTGCCCAATAGCATTACTATGCTGGCTACCCAAAAAATTATTATTGTTGCTGCTGGCCGGCAAAGCTTTCAATGGCTGCTATTTCTTCTTTAGTGGGTTCCTGTATTTCCATTTTAACGCTGGTGCGTTCTTCAAACACATGTCCATCCTCGTAGCCCACAGATACATATACTGAAAGGTTTTGTTTGGCCGGTCCTTTAAAAGTGCCTTTAACCGGAGTGCAATCATTAAAGTTGCGGCCTACGGCCAGTTTAATATGGTTGTTGGTTATCCAAACATTGTTGGTGGGGTCAATGCCTGCCCAGCCATATTGGGGTATCCATGCTTCCACCCAGGCATGGGTGGCGCCTTCTCCACGCATGCCGTTTTGGTTAGGACAAATATAACCGCTTACATAGCGGCTGGGTATTTGCAAACTGCGCAGCACCTGCAGCATTACGTGGGCAAAGTCCTGGCATACGCCACCCTGGTGTTCCAGTATTTCATCTACCGTGGTTTCGGTGGTGGTAATGCCTTTGGTGTATTTAAAGTTTTTAAAAATGTATTCGCAGCAGGCTTCCGTAATATTGGCAATGCCCTTGCCGGGTTGCGAAATGAGTTGGGCAATATGGTTTATCTGTTGCTGGTTTTTTATGTGGTCAACCTTATTCAGTTCTTGCAGGTACAAACCGGCATTTACTTCGTTTTGCAGTTCTGTAAAGCCGGTATTAAAGTTTACCCGCAATTGGTTGGTGCCGGTGGTGCGAATGATTAAGCGGCTGTCTATAGTAAGTACTTTATGCGGGGGCAACACATTAAAAGTGGCGGTACGGTTGTTCCAGTAATCGTTGTAATAATGCAGTTCGGGCTGGTCTGTAATAATCAGTTCGTGCTGCAGGGTTTCCTGCCCGGGGCATTGGTACGGAAATATTTTTATTTCATTCACGCTTTCTTTTACTGGCCGGTCATATTCGTACTGCGTGATATGTTGTATTTTAAACGTTGGCATGCTAAGAGGCAATTAAGAATAAGAGAAAAATATTTGTCCCAGGTGTTTTGAAAAATTTAATAAATCAACCCTCACTTTTTCTAAGAATTGCTGCAAGGTAAGTTCATTTATTAAATCAATATCTGCAAACTGAATAAAACTGTTCAGCCTGCCAAACTCGCGGATGATGAGTTCTTTTTCCGGCGGATTGTTTTCTTCAATAATATCGGCCAGGTATTTATTAATGCGGGCAAAGCCGTATTGTAAAGAGCGGGGAAAATCTTTATTAAACACCACCTGGTCTATTACATTTAAACTGCTATCGTTGCTGCGGTAGGTTTTTAAATGCAGCTCGTAGCCCGATAGTGAAAGCAACAGGTTGCGCCAGTATAAAATATCTTTTTGTTCGGCCAGGTTATAATTAATCTGCTGCAGATTTTTATTAGCCACTTCAATGGTTATCAGGCAGCGTTCAATATACCGGCCAATATTCATAAAGGCCCAGCCCATGCCACGGGGCATAGTAGTATCCACCACACCGGTAAACAGCACAATGTTTTTAATCAACTCATCCAGCAGGCTGATGGTTTGGTTGGGGGCAATTCTTTTTTCGGCAGCATTATTTACCAAGTGGTAAACCTGGTTGGCTTGCTCCCATACTTCTTTGGTAATATTATCCTGAATGCCACGGGCATTTTCCCGTGCACGGCTAATAATTACTTTAAGAGAGTTATTATTGGTACTGTCAAACAATAAATGATGCAGCACCGCATCGGGCTCCTGTTCAATACTTTTAATACTGTCTTCATCGGCATACGAAAAAATTTCTAACACGGGCCGCCAGCTATGCACGCCATAGGGCCCTTTATCTAAACTTAAAATATAGTTGGTATGCAACACCCGCAATAGCCCTTCACTGCGTTCCATATAGCGGTTGGTCCAAAACAAAGAATCGGCAATTCTACTAAGCATGCGTAATTATTAAATCGTTTTTATATTGTTATCAGCAATGGTATCGCTGCGCATCATGGTTGCTCGTTGCAAACCCCGAGAGTAGGTTTGTGCAATGCTATCGGGGCACCCTTCAGCAGCAATGCTCTTATCAGCATTTTAATCAATCACCCAGGTATCTTTACTGCCACCACCCTGCGATGAGTTTACTACCAATGAACCTTCTCTTAAAGCAACGCGGGTTAAACCACCGGGCACAATTTTAATACCGGATGGGCCGCATAAAGCATAAGGCCTTAAATCAACATGCCTTGGTGTTAACTTACCATCAATAAAACAAGGCACGGTAGACAGCTTAATAATGGGCTGCGCAATAAAATCTCTTGGGTTGGCTTCAATGTCTTTAATAGCAGTAGCTATTTCTTCATCGGTAGCTTTATTACCCATTATCATACCATAGCCACCACTTTGGTTAGTGCGTTTAACCACCATTTGCTGCATATTTTTTATTACGTGCAGCCGCTGTTCTGCATCACTTAACTGGTAGGTGGGCACATTGGGTAAAATGGGTTCTTCATTCAGATAATATTTAATCATATCGGGTACGTAAGCATACACGGCTTTATCATCTGCCACGCCATTACCTACGGCGTTTACCAACGCTACTGTTCCTTTACGGTAAGCACTCATTAAACCCGGCACGCCCAACACACTGTTGGGGTTAAATACCAGCGGGTCTAAATATTCATCATCAATGCGCCTGTAAATAACATCTACCTGTTTTAAGCCGCTGGTAGTTTTCATATATACTTTGTGGTTGTCAACCAACAGGTCTCTTCCTTCTACCAGAGGTATACCCATTTGGCGGGCCAAAAAAGTATGCTCATAGTAAGCAGAATTGTAAATGCCCGGCGTAAGCAATACAACGGTGGGGTTGCTCAGCGGCCTTGGCGATAGGGATAGTAAGATATTATGCAGCTCAAGCGGGTAGTTGTTTACCATTTTTACCTGGCTTTGTGCCAGCAGGTCAGGGAAGAGGCGTTTGGTAACTTCCCGGTTTTCCAGCATATACGATACGCCGCTGGGGGTGCGCAGGTTATCTTCTAAAATATAAAAAGTGCCATCTTCTCCGCGTATTAAATCAATACCGCTGATGATTACATAAATATCATGCGGTACGGTAATGCCAAAAACCTCTCTTGTAAACATGGGGCAGGAGGCAATAAGAGAGGCCGGTACCACCCCTTCTTTAATAATTTGTTGCTGGCTGTAAATATCTTTTAAAAAAAGGTTGAGTGCTTTTAAGCGTTGCTGTATGCCTTTTTCAATATGCGTCCATTCTGCATTGGTAATAATGCGTGGCAAAATATCAAACGGAAAGATGCGCTCGATGCCGGCATTATCGCTGTATACGGTAAAGGTGATGCCCTGGTTCATAAACAACTCATTGGCCAGTTGTTCTTTTTGAAACAATGCTTGTGTATCTGATGGGCAAATGGCCTCGTACAATTTTTGGTATTGCTGCCGGATGGCGTTGCCGGTGCTCATTTCATCCCAAAGGCCGGTGGGGGTGTTATAATTTTCAAAAAGGCTTTTGCCTGTCATAGCGGAGGTTTAGTAATGGTTTAAATAAAAAAAGTTGCTACCCGTATTTCAACGGCAAGCAACTTATGCCGAATATAAAGATAAATGCTGAAATGTAGACAACAGATTTAGCAGATAAATGGTATGCTGCTGAAGAGTGCCCCGATAGCATTGCACAAACCTACTCTCGGGGTTTTCAACGAGCAACGAGTGTTGCCCGCAGTGTTGTAGCTGGTAAACAAAAAACCACTTCTTTGCAGAAGTGGCTTTTTATAGAAACGGTGATTGTTGAATAATTTACATGGCTGCCAGCTGTACTTTTTGTTGCAGTTCCATTACGTTTTCGCGGAACATGTTATCGGTATCCATTAAGTCTTTTACGGTTTGGCAAGAGTGGATTACCGTGGTATGATCTCGTCCGCCAAAATGTTCTCCGATGGTTTTTAAAGAGTTTTTGGTAAATGCTTTAGCCAGATACATGGTAATTTGGCGGGCTTGTACAATTTCTCTTTTGCGGGTTTTTTGTAACAGTTTGTCAAACGGAACATCAAAGTAATCGCATACCATTTTCTGAATAGTGTCAATGGTGATTTCTTTGGATGAGGTTTTCACAAAATTACGGAGTACTTTCTTTGCCAAGTCCAGGTCTATTTCTCTTCTGTTGAGCGAAGATTGTGCCAAAAGAGAGATTAAAGCACCTTCCAGTTCACGCACATTGCTGTTAATATTATAAGCCAGGTATTTAACCACTTCTTTGGGCATATCCAGACCATCGTTCTTCATTTTACGCTCTAAAATTTCTATGCGGGTTTCATAGTCGGGCACCTGTAAATCGGCACTCAGCCCCCAGCGGAAACGGCTTAATAAACGTTCCTGTACACCTTCTAAATCTTTAGGTGGCTTGTCTGATGTTAAGATGAGTTGCTTACCGCTCTGGTGCAGGTGGTTAAAGATGGCAAAGAATGCATCTTGCGATTTTTCTGCACGGTTAAAAAACTGTACATCGTCAATAATCAAAACATCTATGAGTTGGTAAAAATGGATGAAGTCGTTAATAGCATTATTACGGCTATGGTCTACAAACTGGTTAATGAACTTTTCTGAGCTAACGTATAATACTACTTTATTACTGTGCAGGCGTTTTACTTCGTTGCCAATTGCCTGTGCCAGATGGGTTTTACCCAAGCCTACACCACCATATATTACAAGAGGGTTAAAAGAGTTGGCACCGGGTTTTTCGGCCACGGTTTTACCGGCACGGCGGGCTACGCGGTTACAATCTCCTTCAATAAATGCATCAAAGGTGTAAGAATGGTTTAACTGCGGGTCAATCTGCATTTTCTTCAGACCCGGTATTACGAAGGGGTTTTTAACTGGTGTATTTATTATCAATGGAAAGTCCATTTCGTTGTTTGCAAAACTTTTATATCCCTGTGCCGGAATATCGGTAGTAAGCGGTTTGTTTTTATGGTTGCCGCTGTCTACAATAATCTGGTACTCTAACCGGGCTTCTTTACCTAATACTCTCCGCAAAGTTTTTGCCAATAAATTTACGTAGTGCTCTTCCAGGTATTCGTAAAAGAACTGGCTGGGTACTTGTATTACCAGTACATTGTTTTTTAGTTCTACAGGTTTAATAGGTTGAAACCAGGTATTGAAATGCTGCCATTCTACAATATCTTTTATTATTTCAAGACAATTATTCCAGACTTTATCTAACGTTTTAGCCATTAGTTGAACAAGCAGTTTATAATGAGTTATTGATATTTAAAATTCCTTGGATATTTTTTCAAAGGATAGACATTGGAAACAAAGTCAAAAAAAAGTATCGCAGGGGGACGAATATCAAAACTTTTTGTTGAAAAAAAAATTTTTTATTCACTTGTTTTTTTCCTTCTCACTACAAACCTTGAAAAGAAGATTTTTTTGATGTTTTCATCCAAAAAACAGGTGAATAAACAATGGAATTCTCAGGAAAATTGAATATGAAAAAACGGTGTATTGCCTGACTGGTGCGTTTGTTATGCAATAACTCAAACACTTGTTTGTATCTGGAAGCACTGTTTAAAAAAAAGTAGGCACAAACGCTGTAGAATTTGTTAACGGCCAACAAAACAACCTGTAAAAGATACTGGAGTGTGGAAATCTTTGAAGCCGCATATGTTAATAAGTAGGCACATAACAATGGTGCAGGTGCTGCCGCTATACCAAACATAATTTTCATGTACAAAGTAGTTTAAGGTGCCTGCACTGAAGGTACAAATTAAAACGGGGCAGCCCTTTATTTTCTGCATATTTGTATAATATCTGCCAAAATAGCGTTTGCTGGCAGGGTTAAATTATTTTTTGTACTTTGGAGGCCTTAATATTTCTTTGTGCTTGTTAAAACTAAACTGTTATGAGAAGCGTATTCATATTTGTCTTGTCTGTTTGTGCATCTTTGTCAGCCCTGGCGCAAGCCGAGGTTGGTGTAAAAGCTGGGTTTACCTTAAATAATTTACATACCTCCGGTGCATCCGCCACCACTTCTTTCAGCAACTACAATGCACGTTTCAGTGCCGGTCTGTCTGTTGAGTTGAAAGCTTCTGAGAATTTTTATGTACAGCCAGAGTTAAACTATTTATCTTTAAGAACCAAGGAAAACATTGGTAACGAAGTGTGGAAATACTCATATATCACATTACCTGTTCTATTAAAATACCGTTTCAGCAATTCTGGTTGCAATGTATTTGCCGGCCCGCAGCTGGGTTTTCTTGCTTCTGCAAAAACTAAAGTAAATAATACCGATAAAGACATCCGCGATCGTTTTAATAATACAGATGTTTCAGGTGTTATTGGTGTGGACTATAAATTTAAAAATGGTTTTTTTGTAGACCTGCGCTATCAAAGCAGTTTCATAGATTTACTAAAGCAAGAGTATGTAAGTAAACTAGAAACCCGCACCCGCATTTTTAATGCATCAGTAGGCTTCATCTTTAATAAAAGAAAATAAGCAATCATTATATTTTTAAAGCCACCTTAATTGGTGGCTTTTTTGTTTTTGTACCAGCAGCATAACCCTGCGCAGCATCCTTGCTACGCTCAGTTCAACGCTGGTGCCGGGCCGGGCTTTTACCGGCTCGCAGCCAAACCTTAAATTTGCACCAGTTTTCAGGTTAACTACCCGACACATACTTAATTTATGCAAAAAAAGATTGCACTACAGTTATTGCCTTCAGAGGCTGCAAACCCCATTGTAATAAAACAATACCTGGCCCAGGCCGCAGCAGTGCCAGAAGCTTCAATTACAGGATATACCCTCCAAAAAAAATCAATTGATGCCCGCAGCCGCCAACCATTGGTAAACATTACCGCCACTGTTTTTGTAAATGAACCCGTAGTGCCAGTACAGCAACTGCAACCAGCATATAAAGATGTTAGCCATGCTGCCAAAAAAGTAATTGTAGTAGGTGCCGGTCCTTGTGGTTTGTTTGCAGCACTGCAGTTAATTGAGCTGGGTATAAAACCCATTGTGTTGGAACGGGGCAAAGACGTGCGCAGCCGCCGCAGAGATCTTGCTGCCATGAATAAAGAAGGCATTGTAAACCCCGAAAGCAATTATTGTTTTGGAGAGGGTGGGGCGGGTACTTATAGTGATGGTAAGTTATATACCCGCAGCAATAAAAGAGGAGATATTAACCGCATATTGCAACTGCTGGTATATTATGGCGCACCAGAAGCTATTACCTACGAAAGTCATCCGCATATTGGCACCAATAAGCTGCCACAGATAATTACACAAATGCGTGAGAAAATAATTGCACAGGGCGGAGAACTGCTTTTTGAAAAGAAGCTGGTGGATTTTACGCTGGAAAAAGATACTATCAAAAAAGTAGTGCTGTCTGATGGTTCTGAAAAGACGGCTGACGCTGTCATACTGGCCACCGGTCATTCGGCCCGGGATGTGTTTTTTTTATTGCAACAAAAAAAGTTGCAGATAGAAGCAAAGCCTTTTGCGTTGGGGGTACGTATCGAACATCCGCAGGCATTAATTGACAGCATACAATACCATTGCCAGTTTAATGGATTAGATAAGCAAGCCATAACCAGAGATATTAATTTACCGGCTGCTTCTTATAGTCTGGTGCAGCAGGTAAATGAACGAGGGGTGTTTTCTTTTTGTATGTGCCCCGGTGGCATCATTGCACCGGCTGCCACTAATGTCAGAGAGATTGTGGTAAATGGATGGAGCCCCAGCAAAAGAAACAACCCCTTTGCAAATAGTGGTATGGTGGTGCAAATAGAAATAGAAGAAGCCTGCCGGTTTTTAAAAAAGAAAGACCCTGCAACTGATGCGGCAGACCCGCTTTTATTACTGCGCTTTCAGCAGTGGGTAGAACAACAGGCGTATACAGCCGGTGGCGGCAAATTAGTGGCGCCGGCACAACGCATGGGTGATTTGGTGATGAATAAACAAACCGGGCAGTTGCCCGATTGCTCATACCTGCCGGGCATTAAACCGGTAGCTTTAAATGAAGTATTACCGGGTTTTGTATTTAACAGCTTGCAAGAAGGTTTTAAAGCTTTTGGAAAGAAAATGAAAGGGTATTTAACCAATGATGCGGTAGTAGTGGCAACAGAATCAAGAACCTCATCGCCGGTGCGCATTCCGCGGGATGCGGCCACATTGCAACACCCGCAGGTTAAAAATTTATACCCGGCGGGTGAAGGTGCCGGCTATGCCGGTGGTATTGTTAGCGCTGCTATGGATGGGGAAAAACTGGCCCGGCAAATTGCAGCGGTATGGGGTATTATGGTATAAGCAGTTGCCCAATGTGTTGAAGATGAACTGAGCGTAGCAAGGGGGGTGCCCTATGCACTGCCGCTGGCTATCCCAAAAAACTGTTTAAAATTGAGGTTGTTAAGTGAACTGTTTTGCGTTACCTTTGCCCACTTTAAAAGTAGCCTATAGCAAGTAGCAAACTCTGGTGCCGTAAGACCTGGTTTGGGCCCTCCGCTCTATAAACCCTGCTGCACCTGTTGTTTAAACTTGCTTCATTTTTAAATTTATTTAAACACATGAAGCTTTCACAATTCCGTTTTGATCTTCCGCTGAATCTTATTGCCCAGCACCCTGCTAAAAAAAGGGAAGACAGCCGTATGATGGTTGTTAACCGCCACACCGGCAATATTGAAAACAAATATTTCAGAGATATACTGGATTACTTTGATGATAAGGATGTGTTTGTGGTGAATAATACCAAGGTATTTCCGGCACGTATGTATGGCCGCAAAGAAAAAACAGGGGCAAAGATTGAAGTGTTTTTATTGCGTGAACTGAATAAGCCGAACCGTTTATGGGATGTGATTGTTGACCCCGCCCGTAAAATTCGTGTGGGTAATAAATTATATTTTGGAGATACGGATGATTTAGTGGCAGAGGTAATAGATAATACCACCAGCCGTGGCCGTACCATACGCTTTTTATGGGATGGTACCGAAGAAGAGTTTAAGCAGGTATTGGAGAAATTAGGAGAAACACCTTTGCCCAAATATATTAAGCGCAAGCCCGAGGAAGAAGATAAGGAACGCTACCAGACTGTTTATGCAAAACACGAAGGAGCTGTGGCAGCACCCACTGCAGGTTTGCACTTTAGTAAAGAACTGATTAAGCGTTTAGAAATTAAAGGCATTCGTTTTTCTGAAGTTACACTGCATACAGGTTTGGGTACATTCAGACCTATTGAAGTGGAAGATTTGAGCAAGCATAAAATGGATGCAGAATATTACCGCATTGAGGACACTGCCTGCAAAATTGTAAATAAAGCAAAAACAGAAGGTCATCGCATCTGTTCTATTGGCACCACTACCATGCGTGCAATGGAAAGTTCTTTTACCGCCGAACATTTATTAAAACCCTCTGAAGGATGGACAAATCACTTCATTCACCCGCCATATGAATTTAATATTGCAGATTCATTGGTTACCAATTTTCACCTGCCTAAAACCAGTTTGTTAATTATGACCTGCGCTTTTGCCGGTTACGATTTAACAATGGAAGCGTATAAAAAAGCAATAAAAGATAAATATCGTTTCTTTAGCTACGGCGATGCCCTGCTGATTATCTGATGTAAAAAAGTATTGTAGCAAAGCCCCGCATTACGGGGCTTTTTTTATGTACTTAAAATAAATTATGCGGTTAATAAACTGCAGCCACGCAAATCGCTGTTGTCGCGGCGGCCGGCAATTTCAAAACTGCTGTTGGGGTAGATGGTGCCCACATCATCGGTGGCTATAAAACAACATGAATGAATATTGGCAAGGTCTATTACGTTTATTAACCCGCTGCCATGCTGGCTTACAGCTAAAGGGTCATCATCCTGCCGTATTAGTAATTGTAGCCATTCCGGGATATTAAAAATACCATTACCGGAAGAATAGCCCTGGCTTAATAATTCTGTCATTCCGTATTCAGAGTGAATTGCAGGTACGCCTAATTGCTGTTGCAGATAGTGGTGAACCTGGTGCCGGGTCCATTCTTCCCGGCGGCCCTTCATGCCACCGGTTTCCATTACAACAGTATGCTTTAACTGTTGGGGGTATTGCTCTGCAAAATCGAGCAGTGCAAAAGTTACACCCAGCAATAATGTTTTTTGTCCGGCTGCTTCCAATTGTTGCAGTAAAAGGTTAAGCTGTTCAAACTCGTACAGGTAAAAACCGCTGGCGGGGTTATTGGTTTTTTTAATAAGGGCATTGGCCATGTATATAAGCGATGAGTGTTGCCGCTCAAGATAAGCGGGTAACAGGCCAATAATGCACCATTCTTCTGGCGCTCCGTAAAATTGCTGGAAGCCGGCCATAAAACTGGCTTCGTAAAGTGCAATATCTTTTACAAGGTGCCGGCTATTTTGCATAC
This sequence comes from Flavihumibacter sp., assembly GCA_033761915.1. Lineage (GTDB taxonomy): Bacteria > Bacteroidota > Bacteroidia > Chitinophagales > Chitinophagaceae > JACMLD01. The sequence continues at coordinate 20,864 of JANRMC010000187.1, read as the reverse complement.
CAGTAGTGCCACTGCTTTCAAAATAAACAACCGGGTGGTAGGTGCCAGTGCTTACCATATGGGTTTTAAAAAAAGAGATAGGTAAAAAAGGCAGGTCTGTTAAACCAGTTACAGAATCAGGTGTTTTACCAACTGCTTTTGCAAAAGCTGCGTAAATAGGATTGTGTGTATATTGAATTTCAAAAGCCTCCAGAGCCACAGCCTCAAAAGAGTGTGGGCTGACGTTTAAAATTTTATCAATCCATTCACGGGTGCTTTTAGGTAATTCAGACGGCATCCTTTAAATTTGTTAACAACAATACAGTCTATGAAGAAGCTTTTAACAATAGCATTAGTGGTTTTATTGTTTGCAGCCTGTGGCAAAGATAAGTTTCAAACAAAGCCTTCCCTAAAAATAAAATCAATCAGCGGTAACATAGTACCCGTTAACAGTGCCATCCGTTTTACACTGGAGTTTACCGATAAAGAAGGGGATGTATATGATTCAATTTTTATAAAAAAAATACGTCTTAATAAAAGAGTGGTAACCACTTTAAGAGATAGTTTTGGTTTTGCTATTCCTGAGTTTCCGAATGCACCCAAAGGCGAGATTGATCTTACATTAGATTTTCAATCGGCCCTCTCTGCATTAAACCCGCCCAATATTATTGGCAGCAACCCACCCCAAAAAGAACCCGATAGTCTTTTGTTTAAGTTTTATGTGCAAGACAAAAAGAAAAACAAAAGCGATACCGTAACCACCGAAATGATTCAGATATTACGCCAGTAATACTTGCCCCACAATCCCTTTTTAGTAATTGTTTATTGCCTATTTTTGAGGCCATATTAAATACATTATATGGCTAAAGCTGCACGTGCTAAAAAAGAATTTTTATCGGCTTCCTCACTGCAATTTTTTAAAGACTACATTAATAATGCCTCACCCGTTGGTTTTGAAAGTAGTGGCCAGCAATTGTGGTTAAACTATTTAAAACCCTATGTACACAGCCAGTTTACAGACCCCTACGGAACGGCTGTGGGTGTTATTAACCCAGATAATGTTTTTAAAGTAGTAATAGAAGCCCATGCCGATGAAATAAGCTGGTTTGTAAATTATATAAACAATGAAGGCCTTATTTATCTTAAAAGAAATGGTGGTGTAGACCACCAGATTGCCCCCGGCCAGCGGGTTTTTATACATGGTAAAAAAGGAAAAGTAAGTGCTGTATTTGGATGGCCTGCTATACATACCCGTATTGGCAACCCCGATGCCAAGGAGCCGCAACCAAGAGTAGATAATCTTTTCTTAGACTGCGGTGCCCGTTCAAAAAAAGAGGTGGAAGCTTTGGGTATACATATTGGTGCCGTGGCTACTTACCAGGATGGTTTTGAAGAACTGGCTTATGGCTCCTACATTGGCCGCGCCTTTGATAACCGTGTTGGCGGTTTTATGATTGCAGAAGTGGCCCGCCTGCTGAAAGAAAACAATAAAAAACTGCCTTATGGTTTATACGTGGTTAATGCCGTGCAGGAAGAAATAGGTTTGCGGGGTGCAGAAATGATTGCCCGTCGCATAAAACCCAATGTGGCCATTATTACAGATGTAACGCATGATACTTCAACACCCATGATTAGTAAAATAATTGAAGGAGATGTGGCTTGTGGCAAAGGTCCATCGCTGGCATATGGCCCAGCCGTACACAACAAGCTGTTAAACCTGGTGCAGGACGTGGCCGCTAAAACAAAAATACCCGTTCAATTAAGAACCGTAAGCCGTAGCACCGGTACCGATACCGATTCTTTTGCTTATGCTAATGACGGGTGCCCCTCTGTATTAATTTCAATTCCGCTGCGCTATATGCACACAACGGTAGAGATGTTGCACAAAAGCGATATTGAAAACACGATAAAGCTGATGTATGAAACACTGTTAAGTATTTCACCCAAAACCAATCTTAATTATTTACAATAAAAGTATGGCCCCGGCAGCAGTGCTGGTGGCAACAGCCGTTGCGTCGCACTCTTGTACAGTAGTGCTACCAGCGCCCAAGTGTGCGACGCAACGATGCCCGGATTATATTCAACAGCCGGGAACAAAAAAATTTAAAATTGATTTTAAACTGATTTTATGATTCGTAATAACTGGACTAAAGAAGAAATTGCTGCAGTATATAATAAGCCTTTATTAGAACTGGTTTATGAAGCTGCCACTGTGCATCGTAAATACCAGGATACTGCAGAAGTGCAGGTGTGTACCTTATTGTCAATTAAAACCGGCGGTTGTCCGGAAGATTGTGCTTACTGTCCGCAGGCCGCCCGTTACAGCACGGGTGTAGATGTGCAGGCATTAATGAAAACAGAAGAAGTATTAGAATATGCTGCCAAAGCAAAGGCAGCAGGCAGTACCCGTTTTTGTATGGGGGCAGCGTGGCGAGAAGTAAGAGACAACCGTGACTTTGACCGTGTTATTGAGATGGTGAAAGGGGTCAACGCATTGGATATGGAAGTATGCTGCACCATGGGCATGTTAACAGAAGAACAGGCGCAGCGCCTGCACAATGCCGGTGTATATGCTTATAACCACAACCTGGATACCAGTGAAGAGCATTATGGAGAAATTATTACCACACGTACATACGATGATCGGTTAAAAACGCTGGATAATGTACGCAAAGCCGGTATTAGTGTTTGCAGTGGTGGCATTATTGGCCTGGGTGAAACACATGAAGACCGTATTGGAATGCTGCATACACTTTCTACATTGCCGCAGCACCCCGAGAGTGTACCCATAAATGCATTGGTGAGGGTTAAAGGCACCCCGTTAGAAAATAACAACAAAATAGACATTTGGGATATGGTAAGAATGATTGCCACCGCCCGTATTATAATGCCCGCAACCATGGTACGCTTAAGTGCCGGACGTGCAGAAATGAGTGTGGCCGAACAGGCTTTGTGCTTTATGGCCGGGGCCAATTCAATATTTGCCGGTGAAAAATTATTAACCACGCCTAACCCTTCGTTTGACGATGATATGGCGATGTTTGGTTTATTGGGATTAAAAGCCCGGGAGGCATTTAAAAAGGAGAAAAAAGAATTGGTAGAACAAGCGTAAGACTACTCACAAACTTCTGGCATTTTTTCACAAACTTCTTTGCAAAGGTATTTGATGCCTTTATTGGCTTTTTCAATGGCATCAAATACTTCTATGTATGAAGAGTTTTTAGTTACATAAGCAATAGCACCTGCAGAAAGCATCCGGCGCACATAACCCGGCTCTACATGTATTGACATAGCAACAATTTTAGCCTGCGGATTTGCGGCAATAATTTCCTCTGTAGCTTCTATGCCGTTAACAGGTTCCATGTTAATGTCCATCAAAAAAACATCGGGCTGGTGTTGTTTAGCAGCGGCAATGGCCTCATTACCGTTTTTGCAAATTGCAACAACTTTAAAGTTGGGGTTAGTAGATAAAATAAATTCCCATGTTTCTCTAACCTGCTGGTGGTCGTCAGCAATGGCTATTCTAATCATAGTACCTTTTAAGATTTACTTTTTTGAGATTATCAATAATAGTTAAAGGTTGCAATCAAAATAAAATTATGACCCTGATCAAGGTCATAAATAGTATACTTTCTTTGGGGGGTTATGGGGAGGACAACTATATCTATCAAATATAAAAATAAAAAGAGTAACTAAATTTAATAAAGAGCTCAATTTTTTTAGAAGTATCAAAAAAGTATCAAAATTGCTAAATGAATGTACCTATCGGTAAGTAGAAGCAACAAGAAAAATTACTAAAGCTGGTTTAAAAAAAGGGTTAACCCCACTTGGTTATAGCCTGTGTTATTCTGGTAATGATTACGTGCATACCTGAATTGTAACTTCTTGAACAATATGCCGGCTCCAAAAGAAAAGCCTGTTAAGCCATTGGTGGTATTGGGTATTTTTAGCTCTTTATTAGTAAGGTGGTTATAGCCCAATGTTAACTCAACCTTATCTGTAATGAATAGTTGTGTAGCAAATACAAAATGCTGAAACAGTTTATCTGCAGTTAGTTTCTTATTGCTGATACCGCTTTCATTATTAAAACTGGTATCGTTATAGTTAATATTATACCGGTGCAGATGGTGTGCGGTAACAGAAAACTGAAGGGGTGCTTTAGCCAGTCGTTTAGTAATGCCCAATTGTATATCAAAAGGCAAATCATCAGGTGCTGAGCCCAGGTAGGGTTTAATAACAACTCCCATATTTTTTAGCAGTAAACTTGCCTGAAAGAAATGGGTACTGTCATAGTAAGCTGCACCCGCATCCATAGCAATGGCAGAAGATGTATAAAGCCCGTAATTTGAACCAATGTATTTAATGGTGGCGCCGTAAAACCATTTGTTTTCATATCGGCGGCTTGCACTAAGCTGTAACGCTACATCGTTTGGCCTGAAATTGCCATACACAATACCTGCAGGCGTGGTTTGGGTAATAGTACCATAATTTAAAAATTGCACCCCGGCAGAAAAGTTAGTGCCCAGTTTAGTATGATGCAGGGCATAGACTGCATTGTAGTTTTTTATACCGGCATATAAACTATTAAAAGAAACCTGCAGTTGCTGGTCCATCTCTTTTCGTAGCAGGGCGGGGTTATTAAAGCTAAGCGCAACATCGTTGGTAATTACAGCGGTATTGATACTGCCAAGAGCCGCCAGTTGAGGGCTATTGGCCAATTTTAAAAAAGAATAACCCGATTGGCCGCCCAGGGTTTGGGCAACTGCGCCGGGCAGTTTACTGCAAAGCAGCATTATGGCAACCCAATATTTTAAAATAAAAGCCGGGCTTTTCATACAAAGGCAAGCTACGCCGAAAAAGGCAGATGGGCAATAGTGCTGTACATCAGGTAATTGCAAAAAATATATTCCGTTTGTAAATCCTTCTTTTCCGTTCTTCAGAATTTTTCTAACTGTAATCATTAGCCCATGTATCTTTGTTTTTCAATTCTGAAAATACTACTCCAATGTAGACTTCAATTACGGTTTCACTCTTTTGGCTATTAAGATATAACTCCCGGCCATTTAAGTAAGTTTATTAACAAGGTGCGCCCACTTACCCACAATGCTGCTTTTAGCGGATGCTATCTTACTATCATACATCAAACAACAATTACTTTACATTAAAACAATTCAACCATGAATCTATCCGATTTATTTTTTACCTATTGGTGGGTGGTGCTTATTTTTTTCTCACTCATCTTTTACAAGTTTGTACTGCGTGTTTTCTTTGGTATGGTAATAGTACCCGAAAACCGCATTGGCCTGGTAACAAAAAAGTTTGTGCTTTTTGGTACGCACAAAGAGTTACCCGATGGCCGTATTATTGCCACTAAAGGAGAAGCCGGTTTTCAGGCACATACATTAGCACCGGGTTTGTATTGGTTTATGTGGCCATGGCAATATGGTGTGGATATGGTACCCTTTACTGTAATACCAGAAGGCAAGATAGGGTTGGTACTAAGCCGCGACGGTGCTGAAATACCTACCGGTAGAATATTAGCCCGCAAGGTAGACTGTGACAATTTTCAGGACGCTACAAAATTTTTGGAAAACGGCGGGCAGCGTGGTAGACAAACAGCCTACATAACAGCAGGTTCTTACCGCCTCAATAATCATTTGTTTGAAATTACAATTGCAGACCAGGTATTGATACAGGAGAACATGGTAGGTATTGTAACCCTGCTGGATGGTGAACCCATTGCTATTGGACAAATAGCCGGTAAGTTTATTGATGGGCATAACAACTTCCAGAATATTGATGGCTTTCTTGCCAATGGTGGTAACCGTGGTTTACAGCCACAGGTAATGCTGGCGGGCTCTTATTACCTCAACCCGTGGGCCGTGCAGATAGAGCAAATACCAATGACGGATGTGCCCATTGGTCATGTGGGGGTTGTAATATCTTATGTGGGTGAAGACGGAAAGGATTTAACCGGTGAAACATTTAAGCATGGCAACATTGTATCCAAAGGCTTCCGCGGTGTATGGATGGAGCCATTGGGCCCCGGTAAATACCCCATTAATACCTATACCATGAAGGTTGAACTGGTACCTACCACCAACCTGGTATTAAACTGGGCCAATGCCCGCAGCGAAGCGCATGCATTAGATAAAAACTTATCTACCATTACGGTTCGCTCAAAAGACGGTTTCCCTTTTAACCTGGATGTGGCGCAAATTATACATATACCTGCTAACGAAGCACCCAAAGTAATTGCCCGTTTTGGTAGCATGAACAACCTGGTTAGTCAGGTGCTGGAACCCACCATTGGTAACTACTTCCGTAACAGTGCGCAGGATAGTGATGTGATTTCTTTCTTAAGCACCCGTAAAGAACGGCAAAGCGCTGCAAAAGATCATATACGTGCCGTGCTGGATGAGTACAATGTAAATGCAGTGGATACCTTAATCGGAGACATCGTTCCGCCGGAAGCATTAATGAAAACCTTAACCGACAGAAAGATTGCACAGGAAGAAGAGAAGACCTATGAAACACAAAGAATGGCGCAGGAAAAACGCCAGGGTATGGAAAAAGAAACAGCCATTGCTGATATGCAAAAAGAAATTGTAAAAGCACAACAGAGTGTAGAAATTTCTCAACGCACAGCAGATGCTGCTGTAAAAAAAGCAGAAGGTGATGCCACCAGTTTAAAACTGCAGGTAGATGCAGAAGCAACCGCTACAAAAATGCGGGCCAATGCAGAAGCAGAAGCTACCAAGTTAAGAGCCGGTGCACAGGCAGAAGCCACCAAGTTAAATGCAACAGCAGATGCTGAACGTATTTCTAAAACAGGTTTGGCAGAAGCTGAAAAAATTATGGCCATTGGTAAATCAACCGCAGAGGCGTACGAGTTGCAGGTGAAAGCCATGGGTGGAGATAACTTTACCCGCTATAAGGTTACTGAAGAAATTGGTAAGAGCAATATTAAAGTAATACCCGATGTTTTAATTGGTGGCGGCAACGGCACCGAAGGAGGCATCAGCGGGTTACTGGGCTTAAAACTGATGGAGATGATGAACGATAAAAAAGAAAACAGTACCGATAAAAAAAGTTAACCGGCTTTCTGTATTAAAAAATGCCACGCTTTTGCGTGGCATTTTTATTTTGTTACCAGCCATTATTTTTAATAGCAGCAGCGTTGCTCGTTGCAAACCCTGAGCAAGTTTGTGCAATGCTATCGGGGCACACTTCAACAGCAAGTCAAAATTCAAAAGTAAAAATTTAAAAAGTGAGGTACTGCTTTTTTTGACTTTTGATTTTTTGCTTTTGAATTGGCTTTAATTTTCAATAAAGCAATTTTGTACAAGTGTGCGACGCAACAATGCTTCATAGCAGCACTGCTGCTGGTTACCATAGCCAAATAAATAATATAACCTATTGTAAAATACTATAAATACAACTCTCTGTTAGTATAAAGTAGCCCCTTTACTATTGAAGGGCTAAAATATGGATTCCTTGCCAGTTTCAGTTACCTTTGCCGCTCTTGAAAAAAAGATTAGTTATGTACAGAACTCATACATGCGGAGAATTAAGATTATCGCATAAAGGCCAGGAAGTAACCTTAGCAGGATGGGTGCAAACGGTGCGCAAATTTGGCGCCATCACCTTTGTAGATTTAAGAGACCGCTACGGCATTACCCAACTGTTGGTGGGAGAAACTTTAACAGCGCAGTTAGATGAGCAACCGCTGGGCCGTGAGTATGTAATACAAGCCACCGGTTTGGTAAACGAACGCAGCAATAAAAACCCGCAACTGCCCACCGGCGATATTGAAATTGCTATAACCGGTTTTACTGTTTTAAACAAAGCCAATACACCACCCTTTACCATACAAGATGATACGGATGGTGGCGATGACCTGCGCATGAAATACCGCTTTTTAGATTTGCGCCGCAACGCCGTTAAAAAGAATTTAGAATTACGTTATGCTGTTAACCGCAGTGCCCGCAATTACCTGCACGAAAACAGCTTTATGGATATTGAAACGCCTTTCCTCATTAAATCAACACCAGAAGGCGCCCGGGATTTTGTGGTACCAAGCCGTATGAATGCCGGACAGTTTTATGCCTTACCACAAAGCCCGCAAACCTTTAAACAATTATTAATGGTAAGCGGGTACGATCGTTATTATCAGGTGGTAAAATGTTTCAGAGATGAAGACCTGCGGGCCGACAGGCAGCCAGAGTTTACGCAAATAGATTGCGAAATGAGTTTTGTGCAGCAGGAAGATATTTTGAACATGTTTGAAGGGTTAATTAAACGCATTTTTAAAGATGTAAAGAATATTGATATAACAGAAACCGTGCAACGCATGAGCTGGCAAGAAGCCATGTGGACTTATGGTAACGACAAACCAGACATTCGTTTTGAAATGAAACTGGCCAACCTGAAATTTCCGTTGCACATTTTTGCAGATAAAGCTGCAGTGGTTAATCAATCTCCGTTAACCGCCAGTGGTCAGCCCACCGGTTTTGGAGTTTTTGATAATGCAGAAACTGTAATTGCAGTAGCCGTGCCCGGTTGCAGCGAGTATACCCGCAAGCAAACCGATGAACTGACCGATTGGGTAAAGCGTCCGCAAATAGGCATGCAGGGCATGGTAACCATCAAGTGCAATGCAGACGGAACTTATAAAAGCAGTGTAGATAAATTTTTTAACGAAGAGCAACTGAAAGCCATTGCCAATTTTGCGCAGGCAAAAGCCGGCGATTTAATTTTAGTATTGGCAGGCACAGAAGAACGTACGCGCAAAGCCGCCAGCGAACTGCGCTTAGAAATGGGACAGCGTTTAGGCTTGCGTAAAAAAGATGAGTTTAAACTGTTGTGGGTGTTAGACTTTCCGTTGTTTGAGTTTGCATTAGAAGACCAGGATGGCGGTGGCGCCGGTCGTTGGGTGGCCCGTCACCATCCGTTTACCAGCCCCAAGCCAGATCATATAGATATTATGATCAATAACAGCCCTAAGGTAGAAGACCTTGATAAATACCTGGAGCATCCCTACGCCACCATCAAAGCCAATGCGTATGACATGGTATTAAACGGCAACGAAATTGGCGGCGGCTCCATCCGTATATTTCAACGCCAGCTGCAAGAAAAAATGTTTGCAGCACTGGGCCTTAGCCAGGAAGAAGCCCAACATAAATTTGGTTTCTTATTAGGTGCTTTTGAATACGGCGCCCCACCACATGGTGGCATTGCTTTTGGGTTCGACAGGCTATGTGCCATCTTAGGTGGCAGCGAAAGCATCCGCGATTTTATAGCCTTTCCAAAAAACAACAGCGGCCGGGATGTAATGCTGGATGCACCCGCAGCCATAGAAGAAAAACAGTTAAAAGAATTAAGCATACAGTTACGGTAAAAAGCAGGGTGTAGGTAGCCAGCAGCAGTGCCCGTAGCGGCTTTGCTTGCGTCGCACCCTTCAGCAGACAGTTCTTTTTTCAGCTAAACACAAAAACAACCCATTTTACTTTTGGTAATTACTGTTTAGCTGTTTATTTTTGCCACCCTTTCAGGAAAAAAAGATTCAGTCGGTGAGGTGGATGAGTGGCTGAAATCAGTAGTTTGCTAAACTGCCGTACGGGTAACTCTGTACCGCGGGTTCGAATCCCGCCCTCACCGCACTTTTTTAATACCGCTTAAAAAAGTGAAGCCCCTAAAAGGAAATCGGGAAGTAGCGCAGGCCGGTAGCGCACCTGGTTTGGGACCAGGGGGTCGCAGGTTCGAATCCTGTCTTCCCGACATAAAAAAGACTCACTTCAAAGTGAGTCTTTTTTATTTTAATAATCCAAGCATTCAAACAGGGTTACTTTTGCAAGCATGCAGCAGCTTATTAAATACTTCAACCAATTTAACAGTATTACACCAGATGCCGCAGCCGCCATTGCCGGCATCAGTACTATAATTGCGTTAAAAAAGAATCAGGAGCTGCAACCCATTGGCCACACCTGTAAAACCATTTACTTTATTAACAAAGGGCTGGCCCGCATTTATTATTATAAAGATGGTATTGATATAACCGAGAGTTTTGCTTTTGAAAATAATATTATAGCAAGAGTAGAAAGTTTATTTACCGGCCAGCCCAGCCGCAAAGCCATACAGGTTTTAGAAGATGCAGAGATTGTGGCCATTAACGCTGGCCTATTGTTTAAGCTATACGATCGCTTTCCGGAAATTGAACGCCTCTTTCGTAAAATTTTTGAAGCAGGCTATGTAGAAACTGTAAACCGTATTGAAGGCATACAGTTTCATACTGCAGAAGAACGATATAGGGCATTATTAACTGAGGCACCTAATATACTCATGCGGGTACCCCTTAAATACGTAGCTTCTTACCTGGGTATTACACAGGTAAGCCTCAGCCGCATTCGCAGCCAGCGCTGATTATTTATCTTATGTAAAAAGAATAGCCACCGGCAACAGTCATTTTTGTATTTAATAAAAATGCAAATGACCCATTCTGTTCAACCGGGCTTACAACAAAACTGGAAACAGTTTTGGCTACTGGTATTTATTAATGCGCTGGTGGGGGGCACTCTTGGGTTAGAGCGTACTATTTTGCCCGAGCTGGCGGCTAAAGAATTTCAGTTGCATGCCAATTCACTGGTGTTTTCTTTCATCATTGTTTTTGGGCTGTTTAAAGCCGTTACTAACTATTTTACCGGGGCACTGGCCAACCGCTACGGTCGAAAAAAATTGCTGGTGGCCGGTTGGTTATTGGGCTTGCCGGTTCCTTTTATATTATTGTTTGCACCCAATTGGTATTGGGTGGTGGGGGCTAATATACTGTTGGGTATTCATCAGGGGCTAACATGGTCAAGCACCGTAGTTATGAAGATTGATTTGGTGGGAGATAAAGAACGGGGGCTTGCCATGGGTTTAAATGAATTTGCCGGTTATGCCACATTGGGTGGTGTGGCCTACGCCACCAGTTGGCTGGCCGCCAACTATGGGTTAAGGCCATACCCGTTTATATTGGGTATTGTGTTTGTTGTGGTAGGTACCTTACTATCGTGGTTGCTGGTAAAAGAAACCAATAGTTTTGTGCAGCAGCAAGCCACAAACAACAGTGGTTTACCCATATTGAACAATTTATTTAAACAAACCTCATGGTTGCATAAAAATTTAGGTACGGTTACACTAGCCGGTCTTGTAAACAACCTTAACGATGCCATGATCTGGGGTTTAATGCCCGTGCTTTTAACCAGCAAGGGTTTCTCTTTACAACAAGTTGGTATTATTGCTGCCACCTACCCAATGGTATGGGGGCTGGGGCAATTGGTAACCGGCCGCCTGGCCGATTTATATTGTAAAAAAAGATTACTGTTTGGGGGCATGATGCTGCAGAGCGTTGCAATAGTATTTCTGTTGCTGGCAAATAGTTTTATGCATTACCTGTTGCTGGCAATGGTGCTGGGCATAGGCACGGCTATTGTGTACCCCACATTTCTTTCTGCAATTGCAGAAAACATACACCCGCAGCAGCGGGCCGCCAGTTTAGGCATCTTCCGGTTCTGGAGAGATTTTGGGTATGTAATTGGTGCGGTGTTAACCGGCGTACTGACAGATTGGTTGGGCTGGCGGTTTGCCGTATTACTCATTGGCAGTTTAACCATTGCTGCATCTTTACTCATACACTATCGCATGTATTGCAAAACAACGGCTATGTCGTAATATAATTTTTTTGTAACCAGCATAGGTAATACTATGCAGCAGCCGTTGCGTCGCACACTTGTGCGGTAGATTGTGTAGCAGCTTTTATTGTATATGACCCTTAACTCGTCGTAGGCTGTGCCTGCGCCGTATTTTTTTGTAGCTTTCAGCTAAATATTTTAAAAATGCCGGATAGTTATACCATAAAAGATCAGTTTGGGAGCTATTTTTTTACATTTCAAATTGTAGCATGGATGGATTTATTCACCAGAAAGCGTTATGGGGATGTGGTAGTGTAGCTGAAAGCTATGAACAAAAACAGCGCAGGCAAAGCCTACGCTGAGTGAGGGTAAATCCACAAGGCGAAACGTTTAAGATGATTAAAACAACGTTTACCCCTGATGGAAGTATTATTCACGTAAAACCGAAATTCTGATATGAGAAGTAGAACAGAAATATTAAAAGATTTGGTTTTGCTTCAAGGCAATATTGAGAGTTTAGAAAATGAATTATCTAAGTTTAGTTGGGATAGCGACTTGCCTTTGTACTCAATCAGTGGTGAAGATTTCATATTTGTTTTGAAACGAATTATCAATGATGAAATTAGTTTTGATGCTTTAATAAATTGGGCTAATGCCCTTGAATGTAGAGACGATTTAGAGTTTAAGAATGAAGCAATACAGGAATTAATTTTTGAGTTAGCAAATCCCGAAATAAATGGAGATGCAACAAAAGAAAGATTACAAGAAATAGTAAATGAGTTACAAGAGTAAAGCCCCGAATAGGGGGATGATGTAATTCGATTTAAATAATTAGTTATGTTCAATTTTCTTAAAAGGAAAAAAAATAATCAGTCCATTGAACTATCAGATTCTGAGTTACAGTTCATAAAAACTGTGGCTGAAAAGCTTTATCAAGAATTCCCACAATTCTTAAAGCAAGTTGAAGCAGGCGTATTTTGCGGGGTAACAAAAAACCCCGGAGGATCTTTAGGTTCTTATATTTATTTGCTTGATTCTATTACCTGGGAAAAATTGTCTGATAAAACTGTATACAATTTCGATGTTAAAAATATAGCATATAAAACAAAATCAGGAGAAAAGGGTCTTGTAGATTTATTTATTAGTGAGAATCTTATTATTGGGTATAAAATTTATAGTTTCACGATCCCTGATATTTTACTTTCAACAATAGATGTTTCAAATATTTATATTAAAACTTTCTTAAATGATGATTTTAAGGGTATTGAACCATTTATAAAAAAACTCACCCATAAGCAATTGCAGAAATTCAATCTTGTGAAAAATACATACGAAATAAGTATTGATGGAGTGAAATACTATCCACTTATTTCGTTAGATAATGGGGATTTAGTTGCTATTAGTCTAAACGGTGAAATATTTCAAATAATTCATGACCCACTTCAGATTGAAAAAGTTTCCGATAATATTTCTGACTTTGTAAATACTTTGCAATAATCAACAATTGATTTTTCGATGCAGCCCTCACTGACCCTCACAGGCGCAAGCGTCTCGCTTGTGCCTAACATTTATCTAAACTACATAACTAATTCAATAATTCACTGCCGCAAGTGTTCTGCCACAGGCAGGTCATTGGTGCTATATAAAAGTATACTAGCTTATCAACAACTACATCGCACAATACAACAAATACTTTTCTTTAAAAGAGTCTTCCGGAAAAATATCAAACACTTCCATCATTTTGGGGCGGTGGCCGCTTTCAGAAATTTCCTGCGCCAGGTCTCCGCCTTTTAAACAAATTAAACCATGGGTGCCGGCTTTATTGCCGCTGTTTTTGCTTAGCACGGGTTTGCTCCATTGTATTAAATCTTTTAAAGGGGCTACCGCACGGGATACTACAATATCAAACTTTCTATCGGCAATGGCTTCTGCACGGGTGTGCTGCGTGGTAATATTTTGTATGCCGGTGGCTTCTACCACAGCTTCTATTACTTTTAATTTTTTTCCCACACTATCTGCCAGGTGAAATTTTACCTGCGGAAAAAAGATAGCCAGCGGCACACCCGGAAAACCGCCGCCGGTGCCTAAATCTAAAATGCGGGTGCCGGGCTCCAACTCAAAGGCGGCTGCAATGCTTAGTGAGTGCAACACATGTTTTTCGTACAGGCTGTCTATGTCTTTTCTTGAGATTACGTTTATCTTTTCGTTCCACTCTTTATACAGGTTTTCTAAGGCAGCAAACTGCTGTACTTGTGTGGGCGTAAAATCGCTGAAGTATTTAAGTAATATATCCACTATTGGTGTTTTGTGGCACAAAGGTATGCGGTACAAGGGTGCGACGCAAGGCTGCTGCTATGAAAAGCCATAGCTGGTTACCCATTCTCTATTAATTCCAAGTTTTAGCGGGCCTTCTCCACAGTGCGGGTGTAAATAAGAGGTAGTAAAAAAACATCCATATATCCAGCAGCCACCACCATGCCCACAAATCTTTTTCGTGTAGCTTTTGCATGGTTTTGTAATACACAATGCCCTGCACTATAAAACGTACGCCAAATATGCCAAGTGCCAGGCGCCAGTCAGCAAAAATAAGGCTGGTTATAAACAACGGGTAAAATAAAAAATGAGTGAAGGAGTAAAGCCCCAATAAAAATTTATGCTTGCCTTTATAATATTTGCCGGTGCTGTAATGGCGGTTTTTCTGCCGTATCCAATCGCCCAGTGTTTTCTTGGGTTCAGAAAGCGTAAACGCATCGGGGTGCAACACCACATTGGTGTTTTCTTTGGTGGCTACTTTGTTTATAAACAAATCATCGTCTCCGCCGGGTACATGGTTGAGCGATGAGAAACCTTTGTTGCGTAAGAACACATCTTTTTTATAACTGAGATTGCGGCCAACCGCCATATACGGCATGCCGGCCAACGCATAACTTAAATATTGCAGTGCGGTATGAAAGGTTTCAAAACGGATAAGCTTGTTAAGCAAGCCGGGTTTTTTATGATAGCTGCCATAACCCATTACTACTTCCACACCATTGCTATATCCGTTTTGCATTTGTTCTATCCAAAATTCACTGGCGGGCACACAATCGGCATCGGTTAACAGCATCACTTCGTGCCGGGCCTCTTTAATGCCAATAGATAGCGGATATTTTTTGCCGGGTATGCCCAGCGCTTCCTGTGTTAGGTTTACCGGCGTTAGTTGTTTAAATGTTTTTCTGAACTCATCCAGCAGGTAACGGGTATCATCCTGACTGTTGTGGTTTACCACAATTACTTCGTGCGTGGTGGGATATTTTTGCACCAGCACACCGGGCAGGTTACGGGCCAGGTTACCGGCCTCATCTCTGGCGCAAACAATTACACTTACCGGGTGCTGCAGGCTGGTGTCTTTGGCTTTGGGTTTATAAAAAGCAAGCCGTTGAAAAAAGAAAAAATAATATACTAATTGGATAAATGTAACAAGAGCAAAGGTATAAAAGACAATAGCCATCCAATATTGGTTAAGAAACGACAACAGGTTCATCAGTCAACGGTTTTGGGTCAAAAAAAACATGCAATCAATGGCTGCGAAAATAGGCAGAACAATTGGCCCACACAGTAAAAAAATTACACAAGTGTGGATTATTAAAGGAATTGTTTAGCCGGCAACAAATTACTGACCGGGCAGCCGTTGCTTGTTGAAAACCCCGAATAGGTTTGTGTTGGGATATCGGGGCACACTTTTACTGTATACAGTTATGCAGCCAATGCCAATGCCTCAGGTGTGTTGGTATTTTAGTAAGGGTATTGGTTGTTGTAATTTGGTAATTCTGTACATTCAGCCCCTAAAATTTATCCTTTATGAAATATGTATTTTTCTTACTGATTGCGGTTGCCACTTCTGTAACGGTTATTGCACAAGATTGCAGTGGTTATTATTTTATGCAAAACGGTAAAACCGTTGAAATGACCATTTACAATAAAAAAGACAAGATAACCGGTGTGCAAACCTATAAGGTTAGCGATGTGTCTAAAACAGGTGGCACTACTCTGGCTACCATTAATGGAGAAATGACCAATGAAAAGGGTAAGTCCTTATCAAAATCGGTAGTGAAGGTTAGCTGCGCCGGCAATGTGTTGAATATGGATATGAGTATGTATATACCTTCTGCCCAGCAACAACAGTTTAAAAATACCGATGCCACTGCCAATGCCGTATACTTACAATATCCTGCTGCTATGAAGGCGGGTGATGCATTGCCCGACGGCAATTTTTCTATGGATATGAAAACAGACGGTTTAAATATGTCGGTAACGGTTCAAATTTCTAACCGCACAGTGGAAGCCAAAGAAGCTGTAACCACCCCGGCCGGCACTTGGGATTGCTTTAAAATAAACTCCAGCCAAAAAATACAAACCAAAATGTCTGGCATTGGTATGCCCGCCATGAATATGGAAGTAACAGAATGGTTTGCCCCCGGTTTTGGTGTGGTAAAGACAGATACCAAATACGGTAAAACAGAAATTACTGCTATTAAATAAGCCGGGCTATGCATGGCCGCTGAAGGGTGCCCCGATAGCCCAACACAAACCCACTCGGGGTTTTCAACGAGCCACCTAAGTACAGATAAGTGCTATAGCTGGTACCAAAAAAAATAGCTGCATAAAAGGGGCGCATTGTATATTGCGCCCCTATGGCAGCGCTTCAATTTCAATTACAACATACAGATAGCAGCAGCAAGGCAAGGGCCGGTGTTATTACCACCGACCATGGCAGTATTGAAACACCCATTTTTATGCCGGTGGGTACCGTTGGCAGTGTTAAAGCGGTTACGCAACAACAGCTGCTTACCGATGTGCAGGCGCAAATTATTTTAGGCAATACCTATCATTTGTATTTAAGACCCGGGCTGGAAATAATGGAGGCCGCTGGTGGTTTACACCGCTTTAATGGCTGGCACAAACCCATATTAACAGACAGCGGGGGCTACCAGGTTTTTTCTTTGGCAGGCACCCGTAAGATTAAAGAAGAAGGCGTAACCTTTCAAAGCCATATTGATGGCAGCAAGCATTTGTTTACACCAGAAAATGTAATGGATATACAGCGTACCATTGGTGCAGATATTATTATGGCTTTTGATGAATGTCCGCCCGGTGGCAGCGAATACAATTATGCTAAGAAAAGTTTGGCATTAACACACCGCTGGTTAGACCGCTGCTTTGAACGCTTTAATACTACTGCGCCTAAGTATGATTATACACAAAACCTTTTTCCTATTGTGCAGGGAGCGATGTATAAAGACCTGCGCAAAGAAAGCTGTGAGTATATTGCTGCCAAAGAAGCAACCGGTAATGCTATTGGTGGTTTAAGCGTGGGAGAACCAGAACCGGTGATGTATGAAATTTGTGATTGGTGCTGCGATCATTTGCCAAAGCAAAAACCGCGTTATTTAATGGGTGTGGGCACGCCCTGGAATATTTTAGAGTGTATTGGCATGGGTATAGATATGTTTGATTGTGTAATGCCCACCCGCAACGGACGCAATGCCATGTTGTTTACCAGCAATGGGGTTATTAATATAGATAATAAAAAATGGGAGAAAGATTTTTCTGTAATTGATGATGGTATAGACTGCCCTATGAGTAATTACTACAGCAAAGCCTACCTGCGCCATCTTATAAAGAGTAAAGAAATATTAGGGCTTACTATTGCCAGCACCCATAACCTTGCTTTTTACCTGTGGCTGGTAAAACAGGCCCGCCAGCAAATAATAAACGGTACCTATAATAGCTGGAAAAACGAAATGGTACCCCGCCTGCAACAGCGCTTATAACTTATTTTGTTTTGCGGTAGGCAACAGAAAGTAATACTACAAAAATAGCCAGCCCGGTGTAGAAGCTAAACTCTGTCCAATCGTATTGGGTAAATAAACCATTAAATTTAGAATAGGTTTTTACATCATCCGGCATAAAGTAGGGATCAGTAAATTTTACAAAAGGCCAGAACTTATCGGTGCGTGGGGTTCCGGTATTGTTAAAAAAATAAACTTCTTTATAAGAGAGCAGCAGAATAAGTACATGCGAGAGACACCAGTAAACAGCCACTTTGTATTCTTCAAACACCTGCTTTACTACATTGCCGGTAGTTTTTTTAGTGGCGCTTACGGCAATCCTGGCTTTGGGTAAAGCAGTATTAATCTGGTCAATGGGTGGTGGAGCTATTTTTTCTGAAACGGATAGTGTGCTGGCAGTATTGGGTTGGTTTTTAAAGTAGCGGTAAACTTCAGGTACATCTTCTAAGCGGGTCCAGCCTTGCAGGCGGTCGTACCATATAAAAGAGTCTGCAGTCAAAGGTTTAGATTGCAATTCGTCTATAGAGTAGGGACCTTTTCTATCTTTTCCTTCCAGGTAATAAAAAACCGGCATAGGCGGTGGGGCTTATAAGCATCAAATATAATTTAAAAATATAACTGTTAAAAGGCTTATAAATAGAAGTATGTAATCAATTACTGATAACTTATCCACAACAGTTTTTAAGTACATTTGCGCCAGCCTCATTATGAAGATACTCGACTGGTATATCATCAAAAAATTTCTGGTAACCTTTTTGTTTACCATATTGGCCTTAACCATCATTGCCGTGGTTATAGACAGCAGCGAAAAAACAGACGATTTTGTAAAGAGCGGCCTTAGCACCTGGCAAATTATTACGGGTTATTACAGCGGGTTTGTTCCATTCATTATTTCAATGATTTTTCCGCTGATGGTGTTTATAGCCGTTATATATTTTACTTCAAAAATGGCGGGCAGGGCAGAAGTGGTGGCTATATTGGCCAATGGCATACGCTTTAACCGCTACCTGCGTCCTTATTTTATAGCAGGCGGTTTTCTTGCATTGGTATTATTGTATTGCAACTGGTATGTGTTTCCAAAAGGCAATGAAATACGCAGCGAGTTTCAGATAAATCATATTGATAAAAACAATTCTTACTACGCAGGCATGTCCAATGCCAATACCTTTTATCTTAAAAACGATCCCACCACCTATATTGCCATTCGCTATTACGATACAGCTTCAAAAATATCGGGTGGTTTTGCCATGCTTAAAATAAAAGATAATAAAGTGGTGTATAACCTGCGCAGCGATATTATTAAATGGGATACGGCCAAAAAGAACTGGCGTATAGAAAATGGGTTTGAACGTAAGATAGATGGCGTAAAAGAAACCATCCGTCTGGTGCCGGCGCTAAACCTGCAACTGAACCTTACGCCTAAAGATTTACGCCGCGATGAATATTTGAAAGACAAACTCTCCTCTCCAGAACTGCACCGCTTCATACAGTTAGAAGAATTGCGGGGCACAGAAGGGTTAAACACATACAAAGTAGAATACTATCGCCGCATGGCCACCCCCGTATCTGTTTTAATAATGACGCTGTTGGGCGCCACCATTGCCTGCCGCAAAACACGCGGTGGTAGTGGTTTGCACCTTGCTTTTGGCATTGTTACCGCAGCCCTGTTTGTGGTAATGGATAAATTCTCCACTGTTTTTTCAACCAAAGGAGACCTGCATCCCTTTATTGCGGCCTGGTTACCCAACCTCATTTTTGGTATAGTAGCCTGGTGGGTGTATAAAAAAACGCCCCGTTAAAGCTTGGTTACCAGCGGTTGTGTTTCATGGCGTCATCGTTGTGTCACTCACTTGTGCCACACAATACAAATTAGCATTTTATGGCACCCCGCTTTAGCGGCGGTACCACACCGCCGCCGGCAGCAAAAAGCAATAGTCTCTAAAGCGCCTCTTTTTCTATCAGTAAAATGTTTTAAACACTTTAACGTTCTACTATTGACAGCAAATTAATTTCTCCTAATTTTGCAATAGTGAAAAAATTATTTACCATAGTAATTGCATTTTTATACCTGGTTGTTTCCAGCGGCCTGGTGGTGGAAATACATTATTGTATGGGTAAAGAAATTGGCAGCACCATCAGTGTAACAGAAAAAGAAACACACTTATGTGATAAATGTGGTATGGATAAAGCCAGCAACGGCTGCTGTCACAACGATCTGAAGTTTTACAAATTACAAGACTCGCACAAGCAGGTATCAGCAGATTATACTATCAATGCACCTGTTGCAGTATTAACGTCATATAGTACTTTCAACCCGGCAATTACATCAGTTACCAATACCAACACGGTATTGTGCAACGGCCCTCCTTATAAAGGGCAACCTCCGCTCTGCATATTAAATTGTGTTTTCAGAATTTAGAGTAATGATTATTTGATGTATAGGCAACCACATAGTTGTGGCAGCTGTTATTATTATTTTATTCATTATTCAATTTTAAAACATCGTTTGTATGAAAACGCAATCATTCATTTTATCATTCATCGTATTTATTTTAGGTTCATTCACAGCTAATGCTCAAAAAGCCACCGGGCTAAAAAAAGAAACCATTAAGGTTTGGGGCGAGTGCGGCATGTGTAAAAACACTATTGAAAAATCAGCCAAAGCTGCTGGTGCCAGCACAGCAAGCTGGAACACCGAAACAAAAGTGCTCACCGTTTCTTATAACGCAAAAGCCACCAGCACCAATAAAATTCAGCAGGCAGTTGCCGCCGCAGGATATGATACCAAAGATTTTACGGCCAGTAATGCTGCTTACAATAATTTGCACGAATGCTGCAAGTATGAGCGTAAAGAGGCCGTAGCTGCAACAGCAAAAGATTGCTGCAAAGACGGCAAATGCAACCACGAAGGCGATTCTTGCTGCAAAGACAAAATCGCAACAGTTAAAGATGGCGCTGCTGCTTGTTGCAAAGATGGCAAATGCGATAAAAAGCAGGATTGCTGTAAAGACATGACCGCCTGTAAAGAAAAAGGTTGCTGCAAGTCTTAATATAAGAGTAATCAGATTAAGTTAAATTTAAATACTGGTTGGTGCATTTGCAGCCAACCAGTTACTTCAATTATTAAAATGTTGTATTATGAAAAGAATAACCGGACTGGTTTTAGCCATATTGGTAACTGCATCTGTTTCTGCGCAGTTTAACAAAGCACAATTACAGGCCAGTGGTTTAACCTGTGCTTTGTGTACAAAAGCAATAGACAATGCGCTAAAAAAAATTGAATTTGTTGAAACCGTTACACCAGATATTAAGGCATCTTCCTTTACCATTGTGTTCAAAAAAGATGCAGCAGTAGATGCCGATGCGTTACGGCTGGCTGTAG
>JANRMC010000186.1:0-7842 GCA_033761915.1 Flavihumibacter sp. | reverse complement strand
TAATATCTGCCGGCAAGGCATGGCTATGCTCTCCCACCTGATCTGTTTCTTTAGCCCCGGGCAGCTTAGCCCCATCTGTGGCGCGGCCATAATAGTTTCTTTCGTCGGGCAGCCTGAAATTATTAGCATCCACGTCGGCATAAAAACCGCTGTTTAATTTTAAACCAGTCACAGGGTCAACCGTATTCCAAACAGCATCGGTTACAATAGGGCTAAATGGCTGTGCTTCCTGTACTGCATCCCATATGCGCCAAAACACCTGCTTGCTATAAATGCTGCCGTCTTTTGCCAGATAACCCGGGGCGGGCAATGTGCTTAATAAATCGGTACCCAGGCCATTATTATACGCCCAGCTGCTGTTAACCACCCGCCATTTATTATTACCACCGCGGCAAAGCCATACCTGCTCACCTTGTGCTAATGCGAGCCGGGTAGTGTTTAGCTGGTTGGGCACCTTATAATCTATATATTGGCCGGCGGCAAAGGTTTCAATGGTGCCATAAACCTGGTTGCCACCATTGGCTTCAAAAGCAATTATTACCTGTTGCGGAAAAGCATTAATATCTGGCAGGGTATATTTTACCAACTGCCCGGCCCCTCTGAATACAATTAATTTATTTTGGTGGGCAGCGTTATAAACGGTATCATTCAATATTTCTACTTCTCCGGCAAAGGCAGCATTACTGCCATTGGTTTGTGTTATACAAACCTTGGGGTACACCTGCACAAAAAAGATGTCTTTATCTCCAAACAACTGCCCGCCCAATAAATCAAAACCACCTGCCGGCACAATGGCAATTTCTGCGTTAATAAGGCGCGTTAGCGGACCGTAGCCGCGTTGCACCACCCGGTAAACGGCACCCGCCAAATTAGGGTTACGATATTGATTAGTACCTACAGCAGGCGCATATAAATCATTACTGCCTACCCGTATTACTATATCCTCATCGGCCGTTGTGCCGGGCGGAAAAAATTGAACAAAATAGCTGGTTTGGGCCTGAAAAACCTGACCGCCCAACAAATCAAAACCACCGGTATCTTTGCGCTGCCACTCTACGCCATGTATCAGCTGCCCTGTGCCCTCTTCCACCAATCTGTATATGCGGCCGGCCAGCGCTGGTATATCCACACTACTGGTATTGGCTACGGGGTCTAAATTGGCGCGGCCACCGTTTACATACAACTCCAAATCCTGCTCTACCGTTGTGCAGTTTTCTGTTACATCTTTCTCATAATTACCAATAGTATTCCAAATATTAGCGGCCACTTCTTCCTGCAGTCTTATGTAATACACATCAAAAGTGGGGGCGTTTAAAACAAAATTATGGCCGTTAACATGTGGTGCCACAAATATCTGTTCATCATAAACAATGGCTTTGGTGGCATTATCAAGCAACTGCACACGCAGGCGGTTATTGGTGTTGTAAGCGGTTATACCGCTGGCAATTATTGGCATCTTAAATAGTTTTTACAATTCGTACTGGCCCGGTACCTGTATTGGTAAATTGGCCGTAATATGTCCAGTTATCAATATTGTATATCATGGCTACTGCAGGGGCATTGGTGCCATCTGCTAATATGCGGCTGCTGTACGTATTTTTAGCCTCCCGCATATCAATAGCCAGTGTAGGCAATGGCCATCCCTCTGTGTATTGCATTTCAATTTCTGCCCCTTCATCGGGCACCATGGCCAGCCCTTCTATAACTAAATTTCGGCAGCTTAAAGCAAAATTTATTTTCTCGGCCATATAGGGTGGCACACCGCGGCGCCCCCCAACTTTTAATTTAAACTTACGGTATGGCACACTCCGTAATGTGGTAATGTTTTGTGTTTGGTCTTCGTAGCTGCTACGCAACCGCTTTGGTTGCATCTCTGTAATTATAGCTTCTACACGCACATGCATTTTAATGCCCGTTTCCCACGCTACATCATAGTCGTTCACATCGTGGCTAAATTCTAACAGTGCGGTTTCAGGCCAACGCTGCTTTATTTGTACCGGTTCTGTTATTAATGTGGCAATACTATTGCCAGCACCCGCTATCATTAAAAAATAATACTCTCCCTCTGGCAATGGTTGTGTATCATTTGCCAGCAGGCTGCTAAAGTTTATTAACTTTTCATAAGTCTGCCAATCTTGCCCCAATATACTGGTTGCCACCGTTGGTACAGCAAAATCATACACCTGCTGGCCCTGGCAGTTTAATACCTTTATATAAACCGGCCCCAATGTGCTGCGTACCTGCAGCCCGGCATAATCATTCTGCTGAAACTTAGCTGCATAAACCGTTTGTGTTTCAAACTTTAAAATAGTTTCCTTAAACCATCCCAAATCTATATGCGTAAAATTATGCCGCGCATCTTTGGGCGGGTCTACCGGTATCCACCTAAAGCTGTTTGCTTTGCTTACTTCTATGTAATGTGTAGGCATTTTACAAGTATTATTTAATAATCAACAGCTGCGCAGGTAGCGGCTTTTGTTGCGTCGCACACTGCAGCATTTATATAAAGCCGGTCAGGTCATTATCTGCACTGGCCAGCAGCTTCCATGTTTGCACATCATTTTTTACAGGCTTGGTGCCCGTTTCTATAACAAACCCACGCCATTGCCTGCCCTTCCAGGTAAATTGCACTTTGCCGTATGGCTTTGCCTTCATTATATTATATAAGCCCTGTACCGGCAAAGCTTTAACCGTAAAATACCAGGGTATAAAGCGCTTGCCGGTTAGCAGGCCAATATTTTCATTGGCATTCTCTGTAATGGTTTTACCGGCAATAGTGTAACTTAATGCAGCATTCTTATCGCTCACCTGCCAAACAATATTATCAACCCCATGGTAATGCAGTACACTGCTTAACAACGGCGCATGCTGTAGTAAACAGGTTTTAGGACTTAGCTCCACATTAAAAGCAGTAGCGCTGTCAATAAGGCCATTAATAGCATCATACGGACCGCGTTTTAGTTTGTAGTGCAGTAAAAAAGTTTCCGCATCCTCATATTCGTTTCCATCTGTGTATAACGCAAACGTATCGTTATCGCTGCTGCTGTCTGTGGTGCTTTTACCTTCCAAATTAATGCGGGTAAGTTCAATACCCGTCATATCGGCTCTTACCGGCGTGGTTATATCATAAGTTCTTACCGTTGTTTCCAGCGGCGTGGTGGCTTCAGCAGTAACATTAAATTCGTTACGGCCATTTACTTCATCATAATCTTCATTGGGCCATCCGTATTTTATTTTATTAAAACAGCGATCTTCTGCAAAACTTAACACACAATCCTGCACAGTGCCCAAATCATGGGTTATATCATCTTGCAAAAAATTTGTAAGTAACTCTATTTCCGGCAGGGTGCTGCCCTCAATATCATTAAACGCAAAGCCGGCTAAATAACGCAGGTTAATAGCTTTAAAAAAATCAGCAAAAGATATTTTTATGGCTGCGTTTTCAAAACCACGTAAAGCATCGCCGCTGGTAAAAAACAATTCCCGGTTATTAGTAAGCAGGTTGCTTTTTACGGGCACTGCTTTTTTAAACATCTTTTCACAAATCAATTCAAACAGGCGCTTAGCGGGGTAAGCGGGTATATAACCACTATCTGCTTTATTGGTAAAGCTCACCTTTAAATCACTATCCAGCCATTCTATAATAAATGTATCAAGGTTGCCTGCGTTGGTAAAGTGAAAAGCACCTATGCTTATACGTTCACCGGCCGCCAAATTAATTACCTGGTTAACGTTTATTTCAACTACCTGCCCCGGTACCAGCACACCCACTACAGCACTATTATATAGTAATATTTCTTCGGCCAGTTCATTACGAACATTGCCACGTATATGTATGCGCAAACCAGCGCCAATTGGGTTAGCCTTAACTTTAAATCGTATTTTCCCCTGTAATGTTATTTGCAAAGCCCTTTCAGTGTAAAAAAAGCTGTTCTTTGTGTTTAAATAAAAATCGGCAATGCTGCCTAAATACGGTTCCAGCGCCTGGCTGGTAAGGCTGGTATAAATTGGCGGCCCTTCTTTACTTATAAACACCAAAGGCGCCACATACTGGCCATAGTTGGTTTCAATATTAAAAAATGAATAATTGCCGCTAACACTAAACAAAAGCCCATGCATAAACACCCTTTTAGCCCCGTTTAACAGGCTAACCGGTATCTGAAAAGTTTGTGTTTCATTGGCTCTGAACAATTTTGCAAAGCCAGCTTCCAGTATAGCAGCATTGGTATCTGTAATGCCAATTTCTGTTTTACTTAAATCAAAATCGGCTTCATAAATAAGCTCGTGCCGGTAACCACTGCCAAAAGCCTTGTTTAATAAATACAATCGTAACAGCGCCTTGCCTTCACTGCCTTTATTTATTGCTATATAGCGTATTATTTTAGCAGCATCGTGCACAAATTTAAAAGGCAATGCCATGCTTCTTTGTAACCCAAAATAGGTTTGGCTGCGCCCATATTTAATTTCAAAGTTATCCCAATCTTTAGGGCTATTATATACAGGCATCTGGCCGGCCACCAACTGCACAGCACCGGCAGCATCTACGTAATAACTGTAGCCGCGTTCATCAGTAATAAATATCAGCAGTTCGTTTAACATTTACTTCAATACATGGTTATAATAATGGCGCATCCATTCCATATTAATATTTACCTGTGTTACCTGCACCGCTTTGCTTTTTTCAATGGCTTTTATTATGGGTTGCGTAATAGCACCGGTATCTATTGCCACTGTTGTATTGGCATTTGAATACGGACCGGGTAGGCCGGAAAGGTGGCTGGTTTTATACAGTTGCATCGCTTTATCGTGCGGTATAATTTGCGATGTTTTACTAACCCACATAATACTTCTTTGTGAGGGCGTCCATTGTACTTTGCCTTTATCAACATACATCTCTGGCCCGTCTTCAGATACTTCCGCCGGACCCTCATAATCATTATAAAAATCTTTACCGGTTCTAAATTTTGGTATCGGTTTAGCTAATATAGCGGCAGTAGTTAATGCACTACCGGCTAATACAATGGGTATTTGTGCCAACGCTTTAGGGGCCAACGGCAGCGTGGCCGGGTTACTGCTTAAAATAGCGGCCTGCGCCTGTATTGCAAACACGGTTTTAGCGGTTGTAATGCCCAATTCAAATAGTTGCCGTAAACGATCAAAAATTGCCGCCTGCTCATCCAGCTTTTTCTGCTCTCTGGTTAACCGCTTCTTCTCTGCATCTTCTTTAGCACGTATTTTAATAATGCGTGCCGCTTTTTCTTCTTCGCTTACCGCCAACTGATCTACTGCTTTAATTTCCGCCTGCGTCAACTCTTCCAGGCTGCTAATAGCATCCTGTATTTCATTTTTTCGGCGGTCTACAGCACCACTTAAAAAACTAAAAAAAGCATCTCTTGCCTGTAAGCCCAATTGCTGCAACCTTGCTGCCCTCTGCTTTTCCAACTCTTCTTCTGCCTGGTTGCGCACCTTGGTATCATCCAGCAGGGCTTTGTTTTTTTCTTTATTTATAGCCAGCTCTAATGCTGCTATTTTTGCGGCCACGGCCGTTGTGTCTAAACCATGCTGTTGCAGATATATAAGAGATTGCTGGTAAGCATCCAGCTCTGCCTGCAGTATTAATGCATCGTAGCGGTTTTGTATCCGCAGTTTTTCTGCATTATATTTTGTAACTATTGCCAACCGTTCTTCGCTCTTAACACCTTCCTGTGTTAGTAATGGTGTAAACCGCTCATCTAATGCTAATAATTCAGCATCCCGGTTAGCTTCAGCCAATTGTTTACGGCGTATAAAAAAATCTTGCTGCTCTTTTAGGTTTTTATCCAATGCCTCCTTTTCCCGGGCAGCCCTTGCCTTTTCATCAGCTGTAAATAATTCTTCCGCTTCTTTATCTAATTGCTGTTGGCGGGCAATAAAGCTTTGGCGTATCTTCAGTAAGTCTGTAAACAGTTCGTTATTTATTTTACGCACATTCAGACTATGCTCTTTTTCTGATATTTCTTTATTAGCAAATCGCAGGCCTTCAATTTCACGCTCCACAGAAGCCGCTGCTTGCCGGTATTGATTGCGGGAATCCAGGCTAAATATTTCTATTTCAGAAAGCTTTTTGTAATAATTGGCCGTATCTTCCAGGTCTTTGGTAAACACTTTATCCTTATCTTCTTTTTCTTTTTTTTGCTTGCTGTCAAATTCGCTGTTAATAGTAAGTTTTGATTGTAATTGGCTTAAACCTTTAATGCGCAAATCCAAAACATCTATCTGGTTTTTAGTAGCGGCAAAATCACCGCTGGCATCAAACTTTTTTGCACCCCGTTGTAACTCTGCAATCTGTTCCTGCAATTTTAACCGCTTTGTTAATGTTTCATTCTGTAAATTACCTGTTTGCAGTTCTTGCTGACTTAAAGGACCGCCCAATGCCTTTAATTTTTGCGTTAATACCCCAATGCGCTGCTGCACTTTGGGGTCTACACTGGCCAAAAATTCACTATTCAAATTCAGTTCTAACTGCAACTTTTCGTTAAACAATTTTTGTATTTCAGATTGTATGGCCTTTGCCTTTCCTATTTCAATAACATTTTTAATATACGCCTCATAGCTTGCATTTAAGCCAGTAATAGCCCCGTTTTCTTCTTTTAACTGGCCAAAATAATCTTTGTTAATTTCCTTCAGCTCTTTTAAAGCATTATTGCGCTGTTCTGCATTTAAACTACCCCCACGCAACGCATTAAATATAGTAGTAACGCGGCCAGCCGCATCTGCTCCGGATCCGGCAGCTTCATCCAGGCTCTTTTTAAAGTCTTCAACCGCTTTTTTAGCAGCCTCCGCCTTTTCTTTACCATCTCCTAACCCTTCAAAAAAATCGGCAATTTTAGGCGCCGCAACCGCTGCTGCTGTTATTAACAATGGTAGTATGCCGGTTATAGAGAATAAGCCCTGCCCCAATACTTTTATAGATTGAAAAGCGGTTAAACCACTACCACGCAACTTTGCAAATTCGTCTGTTAGTTGGGGTATATTATTACTAATACCCAATATGCCCGTTTGTATGCTGTTGGTAAAAGCAGGGGCTTCTCGTAGCACCTGGTTTAACGCAAATTGCGCCCTTTCATATTGCCCCACACGCCGCTGTGCTTTGCCCACATTATTCTCCAACAAGTCTAACTGCTCATAATACTTCTTTGCATCGTTGGTGGCTGCTATATAGGCTGCATCTGTTTTTAATAATTGCTGAAAAACCTTTTCATCGCCATTGGCCTGTTTTAACAGAGCAGCACCCATGTTTTGAGATTGTTTAGCGGCTGCTATATACCTGGCATTTAATCTATCATACTCGCTGTTGGCTTTTTCCAGTGCTGTTTTTTCTTTTTCGGCAGCTTTTGCAATCCGTTCTTTCTCTTTGGCAAGCGCTGCGGTGTACTTGGTGGCGTCCTGCTTATTTTTAATCTCATCCAATTGTGCCTTAGCTAATTTTTCAGCGGCACTTAATTCGCCCTCTGCACCCCTTCTACCGCGTTCACGGGCCTTTGCTAACTCATCTTGTATTTTTATTAAATCTGTTTCTAATTTAACCATGCGTTTTTTCGCATCTTCCAATTCTTTTAATTTATTCTTATATTCAGTAAAGGCGGCGCCATTGTTACTTATATTAGTGTTTATAGCTCCAAAAGCAGTTACAAACTCTTTAGTGCGTTCAATATTTTTCCCTATTTTTTCATAGAGTACATCAAAATCCTTAATCGCTTCTGGCTTTATTAAGGTTTCAATAACACCACTAAAAGTTTCGCCGGCCATTACTTATTATTTTGTACTTTTTTAGTTAATAAAGCAATCTTTACAAGGGCGTTT
>JANRMC010000185.1:0-18484 GCA_033761915.1 Flavihumibacter sp. | reverse complement strand
TGTTAGGTATAATAGAATTGCCCCCTTATTTAAGAGAACAACCCTGGCAGGCTGCATTAAAAGAAGTGCCAGCCATTATACAGTCTGGCGATATTAAAGGCATTATACACAGCCACAGCAATTGGAGCGATGGTGCTGTTTCAATTGAGGAAATGGCACAGGCTTGCATAATAGACGGGTATGAATACCTGGTGATAAGCGATCACAGCAAAAGCGCATTTTACGCCAACGGGCTGCAGGAAGAACGCATACGTGAACAGCACATTCATATTGATGAACTGAATAAAAAACTGGCCCCATTTAAAATTTTTAAAAGCATAGAGGCTGATATTTTAAATGACGGTGCGTTAGATTATAGCGATAATATACTCAGCACGTTTGATCTGGTAATAGCCTCTGTGCATTCTAATTTAAAAATGCCTGAAGAAAAAGCCATGGCTCGTTTACTGGCTGCTATAGAAAACAAGTACACCACAATATTGGGACATATGACGGGAAGGCTTTTATTAAGCCGCAAGGGCTACCCGGTTAACCACAGTAAAATTATTGATGCCTGCGCAGCCAATAAAGTGGTGATAGAGTTAAATGCACACCCCAGACGCTTAGATATTGACTGGCGTTTTATACACGAGGCTGTTGAAAAAGGGGTATTAATTTCAATAGACCCCGATGCCCATAGTACTGAAGGTTATAAAGATTGCTTATACGGTGTATTGGCAGCACAAAAAGCAGGTTTAACAGCAGCACAAAACCTTAGCAGCTTTAGTCTGCAGCAATTTGAAAACTTTTTAGCCACTTACAAAAAAGGGTAATAACAGTTTACTTCTGCAATGCTACTAAATTTAAAAGATGTGCTGCTGGCCGCGTTGCGGCTGAAGTGTGCGACGCAACAGTGTTGCCAGATGATATGGTAGCTGGTAACAAAATAAAAAAAGCGTTCCATAGAAATGGAACGCCGTTTCGATTGCTTGCCTATTAGAAAATCTTAGAAAGAATATATTACTGCGAACAGGAAATTACCTGCAGACTTAGTGGCAGCGCCATCTTTGTTTACAAATACCTGTTGGCTGGCGTTGTCTAATCTGAATTCAGGGATGAATGTAAAACCATCCACTTTAAAGTTTGCTGATAAAGTGGTGGCAAATATGCTACCGCCGTCAGCTGCCGGAGCAAAAACCTTTAATTGGTTTTTATCGCTGAACAGCTCACCACGCAGTGTTAAACCAAACCACGGTTTAGGGTCAAGGTTTACATACAGGGCCGAACCCCACCAACTTTTACCAGCAATATTTTTGGCACCGTCCCATGCTTTGGTGCTGTTTACAGTACCGTTGAAGCCAAAGCTTAATTTGTCATTTACCTTTGCAGTCAGCACGGCATCAAACTGGCTAACTTTTGAAGTATCCGGGTTTTTACCACCTACATAGTTGAGGTATAATTTTACATTATCTGTAAATGCCACGCTGTATTGTGCAATTACAAACTTTTTATTAATCATTGTATCTGGCGGAATTCTATAATCAGTTGCATTAGAAACACCCAGCATAAAACCATGCTTACCAGAAGTAGCTTCGGCTTTAACACCGGTATGTGTGAATGGACCGTTTGTAAACATATAACTCATGCTATAGTTGCGGTTTAACTGGGGATCTACCAGTTCATAACCAATATGGGTGGCCCAGGTACCTGCGGTTAACTTTAACCAGCTGTTGGGTGAGTAAGAAACATACAATTGCTTAATAGTAGATAAAATACCGGTTTCGTTGTAAGCAAATTCTGACTGGCGTGTACCAAAACCTAAATCGGCTACCACACCTACCTTATCTGTTTTATGCTCCAGCTTTATACTGGCCATACCCAAAGCAAAAGAGTTATGAGAATTGGTGAAGCTGGTATAGTTATTACCTTTTGTTTTACCAAAATCATATTTGTAATAAACATCTGCATAACCGGTAATTGCCAGTGTGGGCTTTTTTTCCGGTTCCGGGTCTGGGGCATTTTCAGCAACCGTTGCGGTAGCTGGTACATTCGCTTCCTGAGCTGAAGCTTGATTTGAGATAAATAATGAGCCTGTAGCTAAAGCAGCCACGAAAAATTTTTGTAACATTGTAATTAGATTTTAAGTGTTAAGAAAAGGGTATGGCAATACAATACTTTTACCAGAAGTTTTGTATTAATAAGCTGTACCTTTTTCGTTTTTAATGAGCCTCTTCTGTTTCTTCTTCTTCCATTTTACCGTTTTTGCTTATCAGTAACGTACCCTGAAGGTATTTTTCGTTGTGCTGAGTAGCATCCAGGCCTAACTCTTCTTCTTGTGAGCTAACCCTTAATGGCAGAATGAAATTGATGAAGCGGAAAATACCGTAAGACATGGCAAAGCTGTAGCTGACTACTATTAATAAAGCCTTCACTTGTGTGAAGAAAAATTCAAAATTACCATAGAATAAACCATCGTTACCAGCACTGTTAACGGTTTTAGTGGCAAAAATGCCGGTAAGCAACATACCTACCATACCACCAATACCATGACAGGGGAATACATCCAACGTGTCATCCAGTTTAGAACGCTGCTTGTAATACACAGCTATATTAGAAATGATGGCTGCAATAACACCAATAAAGATACTTTGAGGAACGGCCACATAACCGGCTGCAGGCGTAATTGCCACCAAGCCTACCACAGCACCAATACAGAAACCTAAAACGGAAGGCTTCTTACCACGTGCCACATCAAAGAACATCCAGCTTAAGCCAGCTGCGGCTGCGGCTGTATTAGTTGTAGCAAAAGCAGAAACTGATAATGCATTTGCACCCAAGGCAGAACCTGCATTAAAACCAAACCAACCAAACCACAATAAACCGGTACCAATTAAAACGTATGGAATATTGGCTGGTGGAATCTCTTTTTGCTCAATATGTGCTTGTCGGCGTTTTAATACCATAGCACCCGCTAAAGCAGCACAACCAGCAGAAATATGTACTACAGTACCGCCGGCAAAGTCTAAAGCACCCCATTTAAACAGGAAGCCTTCAGGATGCCAGGTCCAGTGTGCAATAGGGGCATAAACTAATAAACCAAAAAGGGCTATAAATAATACATAAGATGTGAAGCGGATACGTTCAGCCACTGCACCCACCACTAAACCGGGGGTAATGATGGCAAACATTAATTGAAACAAAGCAAACAAACCTAAAGGAATGGTTGGTGCTAAACTCCAGGGAGCCCCAGACATTACACCTTTAAAGAATAAGAAAGTAGATGGATTACCAATGAAACCTCCAACGCTTTCACCAAACGCCAGACTAAAACCAATTACTACCCAAAGTACACTTACCACTCCGGCAGCTACCACGCTTTTAATCATTGTAGAGATTACATTTTTACGGTGCACCATACCACCATAGAAAAATGCTAATCCCGGTGTCATTAAAAATACAAGCGCTGTGGCAACTATAATCCAGGCTATGTCGGCTGCATTATAGGCACCCGCTTTGTCTTCAAAGGCAGGCAATGAGGGAACGAAAATAGCGGCCAATGCTACTAAGGCCAAAACCACAAAGGGTGTAATTTGTTTTGCTGTCATTTTACTCATACAGGTTGTTTTTAGTGTGTAAATATTACAAATAATAAATATTTGAATAATTTTAATAAAAATAACCAAATATTAGTGTAACATGTGTTAGCTATTCAAAAAATTTTATCAACAATCAACAATTTTATGTGTAAAATCAATTTTTATTTACACATTACATAATTTAAACATAAAACCCCAGCCGTTGGCTGGGGTTTTACTTTATCTAAAAAATCTAGTTATACAATGGCCATTGCCAGGCTCTTGTCTTTAGATTCCAGTAATGATTTGCTCATTAAAAACTCATCTACCTTACGGGCACACTCCCGGCCCTCACTAATGGCCCATACCACCAAACTCTGCCCTCTTCTCATGTCTCCGGCCGCAAAAACTTTGTTTACACTGGTGCTGTACTCTTTTTCCGTAGCTTTTACGTTTTTGCGCTCATCTAACTCTACGCCTAATTTTTCTAATAAACCTTTATAACCTGGGTTCACAAAACCCATTGCCAGTAAAGCCAACTCACAGGGTATTACTTTTTCACTTCCTGCTTTTTCTACAAAAGAAGCAGGACGGCCATCTGCCCCGCTCTTCCACTCTAATTCAACCACCTTCAGTGCTTTTAAATTTCCTTTATCGTCTCCTATAAATTCTTTTGTAGCAATAGCCCATTTGCGATCTGCTCCTTCTTCATGAGAAGAAGATGTTTTTAACGTCATTGGATACGTTGGCCAGGGCATAAAATCCGTTCGGTCTTTTGGTGGTGTTGGCATCAACTCAAACTGGGTTACTGTTTTTGCTTTATGACGGTTACTGGTACCCACACAATCACTGCCTGTATCGCCGCCACCAATTACCACTACATTTTTGCCAGTAGCTAAAATATGCTCACTGTAAATATTGCTTTCAATAGCTGCATTAGCTAATGGATCTAATTGAGCATTTCTTTTATTTTGCTGTTTTAAAAATTCCATCGCAAAATGCACACCTTTCAATTCACGACCAGGTACAGGCAAATCCCTCGGATCGGTAGAACCACCTGCCAGCACAATCGCATGAAACTCCCGCAACAAATCATTCACATTTACATTCACACCTACGTTTGCGTGACATTTAAAGGTGATACCCTCCTCTTCCATTAACTGAACCCTGCGGTCAATTACCCATTTTTCTAATTTAAAATCTGGTATGCCGTAACGTAGTAAACCACCCGGCTTATCGTCTCTTTCAAAAACGGTTACCGTATGTCCGGCATAATTCAATTGTGTAGCCGCTGCAAGTCCGGCAGGGCCACTACCCACCACAGCTACTTTTTTACCGGTGCGTTTATTTATTTGCTTGGGTTTTACAAAGCCTTTTTCAAAAGCAATTTCAATAATATGCTTTTCTATTTCTTCAATGGTAACGGCCGGCTGATTGATGCCTAATACACAAGCAGTCTCGCAAGGTGCCGGGCAAATGCGCCCCGTAAACTCAGGAAAATTATTGGTAGAACTGAGTATTTCATAGGCCTCTTTCCATTCTTTACGGTAAACCGCATCATTAAACTCAGGTATTACATTACCTAAAGGACAACCACTGTGGCAAAAAGGTACCCCGCAGTTCATGCAACGGCCACTTTGCTCATTTAATTTTTCATCCGGAAAACGATTGACAAATTCATTGTAATCATTCACCCGTTCTTCAACGCTTCTTTTAGAAGGTAGTTCTCTTGAAAATTCTAAAAAACCTGTTGGCTTACCCATTTAAAAAAAATTATTGCGTTATTCTTTTTTACTTTTTATTGAGCCCGGCAGTTGTACTGCTGTCATCTTTTGTTGCGTCGCACACTTGTACTTTTATGCCCACTGCAGCTTTTTGTTTACCAGTATTACTGCTGTTAACGGGTGCGACGCAACGGCTGCTGCATAGCACCCCAACTGCTGGTAACAAAAAACTATACTTTTTCTTTTACGCCGCCTGCTTTTTGCAACAGTACTTTCTTATAGTCTTTAGGAAATACTTTTACAAAATGCTGTACCTGATTATCGAAATCGTTTAAAACAAATTTGGCAACGGCACTGCCGGTATAATCAAAATGTTTCTGAATCATTTCTTTTAACTCTACGGCGTCTTTTTCATTTACCAGATCCAGGTCAACCATTTCCTTATTGCAGTTGCCGGCAAACTTGCCCTTCACATCGTATATGTAAGCAATACCCCCGCTCATACCAGCTGCAAAGTTTCTGCCGGTATCGCCCAGTATTACCACGCGGCCACCGGTCATGTACTCGCAACCATGGTCGCCCACGCTTTCTACCACCACGCTGGCACCTGAGTTACGCACAGCAAAACGCTCACCGGCTTTGCCACGTATAAAAGCTTCTCCGTTAGTGGCACCATAAAATGCCACGTTACCAATAATGATGTTATCCTCTGGTGTGTACGTAGAAGTTTTATGCGGATACACAATCAACTTTGCCCCACTTAAACCTTTACCAAAATAATCGTTGGCATCGCCTTCCAGCTCTAATGTAACACCATTGGTATTGAATGCACCAAAACTTTGGCCGGCCGTACCAGTAAACTTAAAGTGAATGGTGTCTTCCGGCAATCCAGCCCCCCGATACTTTTTGGTAATTTCATTAGACAAAATAGTACCCGCTGTACGATCGGTATTTTTAATATCAAAAGCTGCTTTTACTTTTGTCTGTTTTTCTATAGCAGGTTGCGCTGCTTTCAGCAACTTCCAGTCTAACACTTCTTCTAAACCATGGTCCTGCTCTTCTGCATTATACAATGGCATAAACTCAGAAGATGGTTCTTTATACAGCACGGGCGATAAATCCAGTTTGCTAAACTTCCAGTGATTGATGTTTTCTCTCATACCCAGGCAATCTACCTGACCCACCATTTCATTTACGGTTTTAAAGCCCAGCTCTGCCATTATCTCTCTCAGTTCCTGCACCATAAAACGGAAGAAATTAACCACATGATCTGCGTTACCGGTAAAGCGCTTTCTTAATTCCGGGTCTTGCGTGGCCACCCCTACAGGGCAGGTATTTAAATGACACTTGCGCATCATAATACAACCTTCCACAACCAGTGCTGCGGTAGCAACACCCCACTCTTCTGCACCTAATAATGCTGCAATAGCTATATCTCGGCCTGTTTTCATTTGTCCATCGGCCTGCACCACCACGCGGCTACGCAGTTTATTTTTTACCAGTGTTTGGTGTGTTTCTGCAAGTCCTAACTCCCATGGCAAACCAGCATGTTTAATAGATGAAATAGGCGAAGCACCTGTACCACCATCGTGACCGCTGATTAAAACCACATCTGCTTTTGCTTTGGTAACACCTGCTGCAATAGTACCCACTCCTGCTTTACTCACCAGCTTTACATTGATACGTGCGGCACGGTTGGCATTCTTTAAATCAAATATTAGCTGCGCCAGATCTTCAATAGAATAAATATCGTGGTGCGGCGGCGGAGAAATTAAACCCACACCCGGTGTTGAGTGGCGGGTTTTACCAATCCACTCATCTACTTTATGGCCGGGCAATTGTCCGCCTTCTCCAGGCTTAGCACCCTGTGCCATTTTAATTTGTAATTCATCGGCCTCTGTTAAATACAAGCTGGTTACACCAAAACGTGCAGAAGCTACTTGTTTAATGGCAGAACGCATCGAGTCTCCATTTTCCATTCTTTCATAACGACGCTCATCTTCCCCCCCTTCACCGGTATTGCTTTTACCGCCCAGGCGATTCATGGCAATTGCCAATGTGGTATGGGCTTCCCAGCTGATAGAACCAAAACTCATAGCACCAGTGGCAAAACGCTTATAAATATTTTCTGCCGGCTCCACCTCATCAATTGAAATTGATGGGCGGTTTCTTTTAAACTCAAACATGCTTCTAAGTGTTGCCGCCTTTTCACTCTGGTCGTTTACATGTTTGGTATATTTTTTAAATGTTGCATAATCATTCATTTTAGTTGAATACTGCAACAGGTGAATGGTAGTTGGATTAAAGAGGTGAAACTCTCCTTTACGTTTCCACTGGTATACGCCACCTACCGGTAAACGATCAACAGGTATATCTTTTCTGCTGAAACCAAAATAATGTTTGGCCAATGCCTCACGGGCAATTTCTTCCAAACCGATACCTTGTATACGGCTGGTAGCACCAGTAAAGTATTTATCTACCACTTCCTGGTTCAACCCTAATATTTCAAATATTTGTGCTCCCTGATAAGATTGAAGGGTTGAGATACCCATCTTAGAAAATACTTTTAACAGCCCATCACAAACCGCTTTAATATAGTTTTTACGTAACTCATCCCAACCTAATTCAGTTTTTAATACCCCATTCACCTTCATATTGCGTATAGAGGCCAATGCCAGGTATGGGTTGATGGCTGTTGCTCCAAAAGCAATCAGACAGGCAAAATGATGCACTTCCCAAACATCTCCTGCTTCTACCACAATACCTACCTGTCCGCGCAATCCTTTACGAATAAGGTGGTGGTGTACTGCAGCAGTTGCCAGTAAAGATGGTATGGCAGCATGATCGCTATCCACGGCACGGTCGCATAAAATCAACACTTCAAAACCATCATGTACGGCATCTTCAGCATAACGGCACAAACGGTCTAACCCTCTTTTCAGTGAATCGGGTTTACCATCGGCTCTGAAATAGGTTTGTAATGTTTTTGCCTGGAAAATTCCGGTATCAATACTTCTTATTTTCTCCAGTTCAGTACTGGTTAATACCGGTTGTTTTAATGCCACTGTATGGCAATGCATAGAATCTTCTTCCAGCAGGTTGCCATTATTACCAACAAACCCGGCCAGGCTCATTACCATTCTTTCACGTATCGGGTCAATTGGCGGATTTGTTACCTGTGCAAACAGTTGCTTAAAATAAGAAGATATATGCTGTGGCTGATCGCTTAACACAGCAAGAGGAGTATCCGTACCCATGGAACCGATTGGCTCTTTACCATCTAAAGCCATTGGTTTTATAATGGTGTCAATATCTTCTGTAGAATAGCCGAATGCTTTTTGATATTTGAGGATGCTTTCATCACTTAAGTGTGTAAAAGCAACACGTGGCTCTGGTAATTCTTCTAAACGAATTTTATTTTGATTTAACCAATCTGCGTATGGCTTCTGTGTACAGATGGTTTGTTTTAATTCTTCATCACTGATGATGCGCCCTTGTTCCATATCCACCACAAACATCTTTCCGGGTTGTAAGCGTCCCTTTTCTATTACAGTTTTCGGATCAACAGGTAATACACCTGTTTCACTGGCCATTATAACCCTGTCGTCTGTGGTTACACAGTAGCGTGATGGACGCAAGCCATTTCTATCTAATGTGGCGCCAATTATTTTACCATCGGTAAATGAAATAGAAGCCGGACCATCCCATGGCTCCATAATGGAAGCGTGGTATTCATAAAATGCTTTTTTAACTGGGTCCATATCTTCATTACCATCCCATGCTTCTGGTATCAGCATCATCATTACATGTGGTAAACTGCGCCCTGTCATTGAAAGCAGTTCAATCATATTATCCAGACAAGCAGAGTCCGATTGTCCGTTGGTTACAATAGGCAATAACATCTCCATTTCTTCTTTAGTAAAGTTGGGAGAAGTAAAACCATGCTCGCTTGACTTTAACCAGTTCAGGTTACCCTGTAAAGTGTTAATCTCACCATTGTGTGCAATGTAACGGAAGGGCTGCGCCAGCTTCCACGAAGGGAATGTGTTAGTGGCAAAACGGCTATGTACCAAACCAAAAGCACTTACCACCCGCTTATTATTTAAATCAGGAAAATAATTACGTACCTGGTTACTGGTAAGCTGTCCTTTGTATACAACTGTTTTATACGATAATGATGCAATGTAAAAACCAATGGCATCTTTCTTAACGGTGCTGTTTATTAAATGAGAACTATGGTTGCGCAATACAAACAACTTGCGTTCAAATTCTTCAGGGTTATTTATGTGGTCGGGGCAGGCAATAAACACATGCTCCATCTCCGGCTCCACGCTTAAAGCTGTAGGACCAATACCATCCGGATTAACCGGCACCTTACGAAATGTAAGTACTTCCAGGCCCAGCTTTTCAGCGGTACGATTAAAAATATCCCGGCACTCTTCTCTTAGTTTCACTTCTTTTGGAAAGAACAACACACCCACACCATATTTACCAAATGAAGGCAAATGAACACCCAGCTTTAAACACTCTTCAAAAAAGAATTCATGGGGTGTTTGAATCATAATACCGGCACCGTCACCTGTATTATTTTCACAACCGCAAGCACCACGGTGCTCCATGTTTTCTAAAACCGTTAACGCATCACTAATGTGTTGGTGAGATTTATAGCCTTTAATGCTGGCTACAAAACCGATACCGCAGGCATCATGTTCAAATGCAGAAGAATACAAACCCTGATTACTCGCCATTGTACTAGCTTGTTTAGAAATTATTCAAAAAAAATATGTTAGTTTTAGATGGATATCAAATTGGCGGCAAGCAACGCTTTGAAATTACAACAAAAACTGCACAGACAGCGCATTTTATTCAGTTTTTATCCTAACGTACGTTTGCGCAATCGTTGTCAGTGTACATAATGTGTATTACCCAACCACCATTGTAAGTTTTCTGATAGTACAGTATTGCCAATTATACCACACACTCAATACCTTATCTTTGTTTCATGCAATTTTTCAGATACCACTTTATGGTGCTGTTGCTGCTTGGTGCAACAGCTAACACAGAGGCACAAAAGCTTACCATACCACAAATGAAAACCGGTTTAGAAACTGCCGTTAACCCAATGGCTTATACCCGGGAGGTATTGAAGAAAAAATACAAATTGGATACTGTGGCCATTATGAATGCCACCTATTTTATGAGTATAGCCGATAGCCTGGCCTATAAAGGCAAACTCAGAAAAGTATATGGCCCCTACGATAAAAAATATCTGGTTCAGGTATTAGGCCGGGTGCCCAATACATTTAACCGCATCAGCCAGATATTTATAGACACGGCGGTGTTTACCCGCCGTATTGCAGATTCTTTATCGGCCTCCATCATTAATCGCATCAATAAAGGTGAAGCCAGTTTTGAAGACATGGCACAGGCTTACAGCATGGGCGGAGAAGGCCTTACCAAAGGAGATTTAGGTTGGGTGGCCCGCGGCGCTTTACAACCCAATATAGAAGCAGAACTGGCTAAAAGAAAGAAAGGAGAAATTTTCAGGGTGTGGAGCAATACCGGTTTACACATTCTTAAAAAAACAGCTGATACAAAACAAGATACCGGCTTTGCATTGATGCTGCGGGTTATTTTGTAGGTAGCCGGCTGCATCGCTTTGTTCAGCATTTCTTGCGTCGCACACTTCAACAGCATTGCATAAAGCATCATTGAAAGTATAGCTTATTTTTTGATAAACCATTCCACCGCCAGCACATACCCTTTTAAACCCAAACCTATAATACTGCCCGCCGCTTTTGCAGCAACATGAGTCAGCTTACGAAAATCTTCTCTGGCATGTACATTAGAAATATGCACTTCAATAACCGGTGTGGTAATGGCTGCTATAGCGTCTCCAATAGCCACAGAAGTATGCGTGTAACCACCGGGGTTCATTATAATACCGTCGTATGAATAACCAACGGCCTGCAGTTGGTTAATCAACTCTCCTTCTACATTACTCTGGTAATATGTAAAATTTATCTGAGGGTATTGTTGCTGCAGGGCTGCAAAAAAACTTTCAAAGGTTTCACTACCGTAAATACCGGTTTCTCTTTTACCCAGCAGGTTTAAATTAGGTCCGTTTATAATGGCAATTTTCATGTGTGTATTTATACCAGCGAATTTAATTAAAACAATACATGCATGGTTCAATTATTTGTTGCCGCAGAAGGGTGCGACGCAACCATGGCCTGGCTTTATACTATAGCTGGTAACAAAAAAAGCCACCCAAAATAAGGTGGCTTGTTATTTAGTTTTGATGTTGTTTTATCAGGTTCAAAAAATCATCAAACAGGTAGCGGCTATCGTGCGGGCCCGGTGTTGCTTCGGGATGGTATTGCACAGAAAATGCCGGCTTGCCTTTTATGCGGATGCCTTCAATTGACTGATCGTTTAAATTAACATGGGTAATTTCTACATTGGGCGATTGGCGAACGGCCTCAGGGTCTACACCAAAGCCATGGTTTTGCGTGGTTATTTCGCTTTTGCCGGTAACCAGGTTTTTAACCGGGTGGTTTAAGCCGCGGTGGCCATGGTGCATTTTAAAAGTAGGAATATCGTTGGCCAATGCCAGTAACTGGTGCCCCAGGCAGATACCAAAAACGGGTTTGTTTTCTTTTAAAATATCTTTTACCGTGGTAATGGCATAATCCATTGCGGCCGGGTCTCCGGGGCCGTTTGATATAAAATAACCATTGGGGTTAAAACTTTTTAATGTGGCTGCATCTGTTTTTGCCGGAAACACTTTTACATGAGCGCCTCGTTCTACCATGCAGTTAAGAATGTTCTTTTTAACCCCATAATCCATTACTGCAATGCGGATAGCGCTGTTAGCATCACCTAATTCATAGGCCGTTGTGGTAGATACCTGGCTGCTCAATTCCTGGCCGGCCATATCGGGCACTTGTGCCAGCATTTTTTTCAATGCTTCCACGTCGGTCACTTCAGAAGATATAATACAGTTCATAGCGCCCTTTACACGCACATGTTCTACCAGCATGCGTGTATCCACCCCTTCAATACAAACAATATTTTGCTTTTTTAAATATTCATCCAAAGAGCCTTCGGCCATGCGGCGGCTGAATTGCTCTTCCAGATTACGGCCAATTAAACCGCGTATTTTAACAGACTCAGACTCCACATCGGTAGGTTTTACACCATAGTTACCAATGTGTGCATTGTTCATAATAAGCACCTGTCCAAAATAACTGGGATCGGTAAACACTTCCTGGTAGCCCGTCATGCCGGTGTTAAAACAAATTTCGCCGGTAGTGGTGCCAATGGTGCCAAAAGCTTTGCCGTAGCAAACGGTACCATCCTGTAATAAAAGGATGGCGTTTTTTTGTGGAGCAGTATTCATGTTTGGAATCTAAAAGTTTTGCAAAGAAAAGTAATCAGTAAGTTTTTTGAACAAATATTTTTACACAAAAAAAGCGGAGCTGTTAAACAACTCCGCTTTGTATAATAGATTGAAAAAACATTAGGCGTTATCTTCAGCTTTAGTTTCTTCAGCAGCCGGGGCATCTGCACCATCTGCTTTTTTCTTGCTACCACGACGGGTTCTTTTTGCAGGCTCTGCTTTTGCAGTGGCTGTTTTACCGTACACATCGTTAAAGTCTACCAGTTCAATCATAGCAGTTTCAGCATTATCGCCCACGCGAATGCCTAATTTAATGATGCGGGTATAACCACCGGGGCGGCCAGCTACTTTTTCAGCAACGGTGCTGAACAGTTCAGTAACCGCTTCTTTGTCTTGCAGGTAGCTAAATACCACACGACGCTGATGCGTGGTGTTGCTTTTACCTTTCGTAATCAGCGGCTCTACATAAACACGTAAAGCTTTTGCTTTTGCTAAAGTGGTAACAATGCGCTTGTGCTGTATCAGCTGGCAAGCCATGTTGCTTAATAAGGCTTTTCTGTGAGAAGCCGTTCTGCTTAAATTTTTAATCTTGTCTCCGTGACGCATGACGATTTAATTTTTTATTCTCACACCGTGTCAAGGAATTGTGAGAAGCGGTTAAAGCAAGCCCTAACCTGGTTATAAAATAAATTGGAGGAAGGCATTGCTGCTTTCCTCCAGTTAATTAAAAGTCTTCTTTATCTAAACCTAATTTACCTAAATCCATACCAAAATGTAAACCACGCTCACCCAATACCTGCTCAATTTCAGCTAAAGATTTCTGGCCAAAGTTTCTAAACTTCATCAGGTCTTCCTGCTCGTACTGTACCAGTTCACTTAAAGAATTAATTTTAGCAGCTTTTAAGCAGTTAAATGCACGTACAGAAAGATCTAAATCTTCTAACGGAGTTTTCAGAATCTTACGCAGTTGCAGTGTTTGCTCGTCTACTAAATCTTCTTTCTTTTCTTCTTTGTTATCGAAGGTGATGTTTTCATCCGTGATGATCATCAGGTGTTGAATTAAGATGCGTGATGCTTGTTTTACCGCATCTTCCGGGTGAATGGTGCCGTCTGTAGAAACTTCCATAATCAGTTTCTCGTAATCGGTACGCTGCTCCACACGGGTATTCTCAATAGTATACTTTACATTTTTGATGGGGGTATACACTGAGTCTATAGGGATATAGCCAATCGGCGCATCTTTTAGTTTATTGTCTTCTGCAGGAATATAGCCACGGCCTTTACCAATGGTTAATTCAATATCTAATTTTGCAGAAGGATCAATAGTGCAGATTAACAGATCCGGGTTCATAATCTGAAAGCTTTGTGTGCCTTCCTGTATCATGCCGGCAGTAAATTCTGGTCTGCCCTTTATGTGTAAGTTGATCTTTTCGTTGTTCACATCATGATCAACTGTTTTCTTAAAACGAACCTGCTTCAGGTTTAAGATAATTTCATTAACATCTTCAGTAATTCCTTTGATGGTAGAAAACTCATGGTCTACACCATCAATACGAATACCTACGATGGCATGGCCTTCCAGAGAATTTAATAACACCCTGCGCAGGGCATTACCAATAGTTACACCGTAGCCGGGTTCCAGCGGACGGAATTCAAACTGTGCTTCAAAATCGGTTACTTTTTGTAAAACGATTTTGTCTGGTTTTTGAAAATTTAAAATTGCCATATTTGATTTTCGGTTTTTTGTTGAGATTTAAATTATTGAACCGGCTTTTGTTCTTTTATCAGCATCGTTGTGTCACTCACTTGTACTGCAGATATGCTATGCAACCATGGCTGCATTTACTTACTGCCGCTGAACGGTGCGACGCAACAACCGCTGCACAAAGAACCAACGCCGGAAACATCCACAACCCATCCGGCAATAAAGGCAGGCCTTTATTACTTAGAATACAATTCTACTATCAGTTGCTCCTTAATGTTTTCAGGAACGCTTTCACGTTCAGGGTAAGCAATAAAAGTACCCTGCATGCTTGTTTCATTCCAGTCTAACCAATTGTACTTGGCATTTTTACCACGCACCTGGCTGGTAATACCAGTAAGGCCTTGTGTTTTTTCTTTAAGTGTGATGATATCACCTGGCTTTACCTGGAAAGAAGGCGTATTTACCACATCGCCATTTACCATAATGTGCTTATGGCTTACTAACTGGCGTGCAGCAGGACGTGAAGGGGCAATACCTAAGCGGAATACGGTGTTGTCTAAACGTGCTTCTAATAATTTAATAAGGTTTTCACCGGTTACACCTTTGCGGCGTGCAGCTTCTTCAAATGTTTTACGGAACTGGCGCTCTAATACACCATACGTGTATTTAGCTTTTTGCTTTTCGCGTAATTGCAGGGCATACTCGCCTAAGCTTTTACGTTTGCGTGCAGCACCGTGCTGACCGGGAGGGTTGCTGTTTTTGTTCAACCACTTACCATTGCCTAAGATAGGCTCACCGAAAATGCGGGAAATTTTGGTCTTTGGACCATTGTAACGTGCCATAGTTTTTTATTCATTTACGCTTTTTAGAACCGGTTCGCTCATCAGTAAAAGCGTTAAAAAATCAATGAGGAACCCTTTTATTAAATGAAAAGCCTATGTGCTTATCAATATGTTGTGCCTTATTCCCCTATTGGGGCTGTGGGCTTAAACTCTTCTTTTCTTGGGAGGACGACAACCATTATGAGGTAAAGGAGTTACATCCTTAATCATAACGATTTCAATTCCGTTCTGAGATAATGAACGGATAGCGCCTTCTCTGCCCGAACCGGGACCTTTAACAAATACATCCACTCTTTTTAAACCGGCATCCAATGCTGTTTTTGCAGCATCTGCAGCAGCCATTTGTGCAGCATAAGGCGTGTTCTTTTTAGAACCCTTAAAGCCCATTTTACCAGCACTGCTCCAGGAAATAACCTGACCGTTTTTGTTGGTTAAGCTGATGATGATGTTGTTGAAGCTTGCGTTGATGTGGGCGTCGCCATGTGCATCAACCTTTACGAT
The DNA here is from genome assembly GCA_033761915.1 of Flavihumibacter sp. Taxonomy (GTDB): domain Bacteria; phylum Bacteroidota; class Bacteroidia; order Chitinophagales; family Chitinophagaceae; genus JACMLD01. The sequence continues at coordinate 2,756 of JANRMC010000185.1, read as the reverse complement.
TCTTTTTTTAGCAGCGGCTTTGGCGCTGTTTTGTTGTGCTTTTGCCATTTTTTGAAATAATAGGTAATCTGTTTAAAAATAGCCCGGTGTTTAGCCAGGTTAGAACCAACCCTACTGCCGGCTTCAGGCGATCTGGCGTTGATTCTGGTATAAAAGCCTATCAATAAAATGATGAGCCAATGGCTCATCATCCGTATTATTTTTTAGGTGCTTTCTTTTTACCGGCAACAGTTTTACGCTTGCCCTTACGGGTGCGGCTGTTAGTACGTGTACGCTGGCCGCGCAAAGGCAATCCTTTACGATGGCGTAAACCACGGTAGCAGGCAATATCAAGCAAGCGCTTAATGTTCATTTGCACTTCGCTGCGCAGCTGACCTTCTACTTTTAATTCATTAGTAATGATGTTACGGATGGCATTCAGCTCATCATCATTCCACTGGTTCACCTTCTTGTTAACATCAATACCAGCCTGACCAAGGATATACTTGGCAGTAGAGGGGCCGATACCATATATATAGGTAAGACCTATTTCTCCTCTCTTATTCTTGGGTAAATCTACACCGGCAATACGAGCCATAATTTATTGTTTCAGTTTTTAATTGCTTCTGGTTTAAGTTTCCGGAACAGCTTCATTTTTCAGCGAAGCGGTAACGGCACTGATTATCCCTGACGCTGCTTAAAGCGGGGATTCTTTTTGTTAATAATATAAAGCTTACCCTTACGGCGAACGATTTTACAATCGGCACTACGCTTTTTAATGGATGCTCTTACTTTCATTTTCTATTGTTTTATCTGCTTTTACCACAATTAATATTGCGGCTTAATTACTTATAACGGAATATAATTCTGCCCCTGGTTAAATCATATGGGCTCATTTCCACACCTACTTTATCGCCGGGCAATATGCGGATGTAATGCATTCTCATTTTGCCTGAGATGGTAGCCAGTATTTCGTGGCCATTTTCCAGTTTAACTTTGAACATTGCATTGCTCAAAGCTTCCACAATGGTTCCATCTTGTTTAATTAGTGCCTGTTTAGCCATATATATTTTGGGGTCGCAAAGATAGGAGAACAACATGGAAATAAGAAAAAAATGGGGAAATTTTCCACAATTTGGTGGAAAACTTCCCCTTTATAAACAGTAATTTGGGCAGAGAGGGCCTAATCGGCGTTCAGTTCCACCTTTGTCATGCTGTAATAATGGTTTTGCAGCTCGTGTAAAGAGATAGGTTGTTTAATATGCCTGCGGTCTTCGCGGTACCACATTTCAAAGTCTGAGAAATTACCCCTTTGCGGTAGTAATATTCTGAAAGCACCTTTCATATACTTCACCCCATTGGCATTTTCAAGGCTTTCAAAATTCAGTTTTTTCAGACCTGCTTCATTTAAAGGAATGGCATGAAGATTACTCGGCTTAAACCAATACTGGCTTTCGCCGGTTTGCACACAAACCTCTTTGTCTTCCCGGTTAAGGGCTTTTACAATTCCTTCGTTTTGGGTGCCTTCAAAATCGGCAATTACAATATCTCCGGGTTGTAAGTCAGAAAACTTAATCATATGGCTTTTTTTTGGTTACCTGAATTTACGGAATTTGAATAAAAAAAACCAAGGCATATTTAAATTAAGCCAAACACGATCTCCCCTATTTTATCTTTGCAGCCTGCACCTAACTAAATACAACATGCTTTTAAAACCCGGCATTTTTATTAAGGCCAGCCCCGCTCTGGCAACTACTTTTTTTGAAAACGCCCTTATTTATATTACAGAATACAATAGTGCGGGTGCCCTGGGGTTTATAGTTAATAACCCTTTTGGCAGGAACTTAAATGAATTGGAAGAATTTAAAAATGCCCGCCCCATTCCATTGTTTACGGGTGGCCCTGTGGATGAGGAACATTTATTTATGCTGCACCTGCGGCCAGACCTGATGGAAGACAGTATTGCAGTTGCCGCTGGCGTTTATTTGGGCGGCCGTTTTACACAAGCTTTAGAGGCCCTAAATAATAGCACAATTACCCAGCAGCAATGCAAATTGTTTATTGGTTATTGCGGTTGGGATGCAGCCGAACTGGAAGCCGAAATTGAGGAAGGCAGCTGGACGATTGAAAATTTACCATACTCTGTTTTATTTGATGTTGAATAAATATTCAACCGCCCGGGGGCTGCCGGATTGAAGCGGCACCGGAGCGCAGCGGAGGTACAGCGTAAAGCCGGAACAGCTGCTGGTAAAAGTACTATTGCCCACAGCCCACTAACTTTTTATCAATACTCTTTAATCTTCCCCCTACTCTGCCCAGCTCATTGTATAATTATTGTTTTCAATTTCCAGCGCTTGTTGTGTTAGCATCAAGGGCCGGAAGGTATCTACCATTACTGCCAGTTCTTGGGTTTCTTTTTTGCCAATACTTTTTTCTACGGCACCAGGATGCGGGCCATGGGGTATTCCTGCGGGGTGCAGGGTTATCATGCCACGGGTTACATTTTTGCGGCTCATAAAATCTCCATCCACATAATAAATCACTTCATCACTGTCTATATTGCTGTGGTTATATGGCGCCGGTATAGCGTTGGGGTGGTAATCGTATAAGCGGGGCACAAAACTGCAAACCACAAAGGCACTGGTTTCAAAAGTCTGGTGCACGGGTGGCGGCTGATGTACGCGGCCGGTAATGGGCTCAAAATCGTGAATGGAAAATATATACGGGTAGCAGCAGCCATCCCAACCCACCACATCAAATGGATGCGTGCCGTAATG